>JAQVWB010000032.1 GCA_028698695.1 Syntrophomonadaceae bacterium
TTAAGCAAAAAATTGAATCAATGAATATTGAAGAATTAACCCCTGAAGAGGTAAAGATTATCGATATAGCATTAGCCGAACTAGATGGCGGGTTAGGAGTTGGTGCAGAAAGTGTCTGGGAAGAAGCCGGAATATAAGCGTATAGTTTTCTCACCAACAGCCAGAAAACAATTTCTAAACCTCGACAAACAAGTACAGATACGAATCAAAGCTGGCATTCAAGGATTAACCGTTGTACCCCCACAGGGCGACATATCAAAGTTAAAAGGTCGAGAAGGCCAGCATAGATTAAGGATTGGTAGCTGGCGAATTATATTTCGACTTATAGATATTGTAGAGATTATTGCTATTTTACCAAGAGGACAAGCATATAAATAAAATCCAACCCTCCATTTTGGAGGGTTTTTCTTTTAACTAAATTACGTGGCGGCTCGGCTAATAAAGCATCCCCGCAAAACCTTTTTCCGTGGCTTAAACTGGAACATGTAACGATTAGTACTGAAATCCACGTTGGGCTACCGTTAAAACCACCAAATACAAAACCCTGGTCTTTGAATTTCAAATCGGGCCGTACAAAGGACATATAAACGGCAACGAATTCCGTACTCCCGGCTCACCGAGTCAGGAACTAATCAAAAAAGTTACTATTACCCGTGAAGCCCTGATAGACTGCTACAGTAACCAAGGTGACCGGCAAGCAGTAGAAGAAGCTATTAACACCGAAGCCTACTTATATGTTCGTGCCAAGTCAAAAGTGGATAGAGTTAAATCAAGAGACTAAGCGTAGCCCCGTGACTTTAAGGTGCGGGGGTTTTTATATGAGGGCAGTGTAACGGTGGAATTTCCGAATAGCTCTTTTACGTCACCAAGGTATTATTTTAAGAAGTCTGGAAAACCTAAATAGAACATTGTAGAAAAAGGGGTTGGATTTATGGAAAAAGAAACGCCGGATGAATATAATCAAGAGCAAAAGCTGGAAAACCTTAAAGAACTGGGCCAATTTGATTTACCAGCCTTCAGGAGTGATATTCATTGCCTGACTATTACCGGACAGGTGGAAGGGCATATGGTATTACCCCCTCAAAACAAGACTACCAAATATGAACATGTTATTCCTCAGTTGGTGGCTGTTGAAGAGAACCCAAATATTAATGGCTTGTTAATAATTCTGAATACAGTTGGTGGAGATGTAGAGGCTGGATTGGCTATTGCAGAAGCTATTGCCAGTATGTCTAAACCAACGGTATCGATTGTATTGGGTGGAGGACATTCCATTGGAACAACTATAGCAGTAAGCACCGATTATTCTTTTATTGCTCCCTCAGCTACGATGACAATTCACCCAATAAGACTTACGGGGTTGGTAATCGGGGTACCCCAGACATATGAGTACCTTGACAAAATGCAGGACCGCGTGGTTAATTTTGTTACCAGGCATTCAAATATAAGTGATACTAAATTTAGAGAGCTAATGTTTCGTACTGGTGATTTAGCCAGGGATATTGGTACAGTTGTAGTCGGTAAAGATGCTGTTGATACAGGATTAATTGATCAGGTTGGTGGAGTTAAAGACGCATTGGATAAACTCAAGTCATTAAAGGAAGAGGCAGGTGGCATGCTGCAATGATTATATACCTGCCTGAGGATTATTTATGGCAAATCCGGAGCAGTCACGAAGAATTACAAAGTATTAATATAAAACTGCCTTCGGGTGGATATCTTCAGGCACTGCCATGGGGAGAAGATGCCATAAAAGTTATTAATGTTATTAGTACTGACCCTATGGATTATATCAACCACCGTTATCAACCGGGCAGTATTATTAAACGCAAGTTGCAGCTTGATTAATTTTGGTTTCTTTCATTAGCGAGACATATTGAAGCTATAGCTGTGCTATAATTTTAGAGAGTTTTGCTAAGGGAGGATTTACATTGACGACATTGGAAGCATTATTATTAGGGGCTGTTCAGGGACTTACGGAGTTTCTACCAGTGAGCAGCTCTGGTCATCTGGTCATATTTCAGCATTTGCTAGGAATATCAGAGCCCCCATTGACATTTGATATACTAGTACATATAGGTACTTTAGTTGCTGTATTTATCGCTTTTCGTGATGATATTATTACTATTCTTCGCAAACCATTTTCCCGCTTTACTTATCTTTTAATTGTTGCCTGTATTCCGGCTGCACTGGCAGGATATTTGCTGGCGCCAATCTTTGAAGCCTCATTCAGCTCTTTACTGGTGGTAGGAATTGGTTTGTTAATTACCGGCACACTTTTAAAACTTTCTGAAAATCTGGCTAATCGCAATATTATTGCCAAAGAAGTTCCGGAAACGCGATATCGTGATGCTATATTTATAGGCATATTACAGGCATTTGCTATATTCCCCGGAGTTTCACGCTCGGGTTCTACAATAGCAGCAGGGCTGATTGCCGGTTTGGATCGTAATTTTGCGGCCCATTTTTCTTTTGTATTATCTATTCCCGTAATCATGGGAGCAGCAGTATTCCAATTAAAGGATGCCTTTAGTTCCGGAATACCGCAGCAATTAATAATTCCATATTTACTGGGACCTATTATGGCTGCAATATTTGGTTATGTAGCTATTACTGTGGTTTTGGATTTGGTCAGAAAAGGGAAGCTATCAGTATTTTCTTATTACTGTTGGGCTTTAGGAGCAATAGTACTAGTTTGGAATTATTTTATTTAAATTAAAATAACTTAATGCATTAGAGCTATTAATTTTGAGTAAATACAATGACCGCTTTGCAACAGACGATAACCCAAAAGAAGGATTCCGGGTATTATCAGCGAAGATATAAACAAATGTTAAGAAATGATGTAAATTGATGCTATTATACAGTGTTATATATGGGGAGAAGATTTGATGGCCGATAAAAAAAAGCCAGTAAGTAAATCTAAGCAAAAGGTTGTAAAATCTGTATCCAACAAAGTCAAACCAGAAAATCCGCTTAAAATTGAAATTATTACTTTAATCAGTTTTATGACTGCATTATTCTTGTTTATTAGTGTTACAAAATTTCAGGGTAGTCCTGAAGATGTTGAGTTTATTGGATTAGCTGGTACTAAGATTGCTCAGGCCTTAGGATTATTGCTGGGTAAAGGGGCAGTCTATTTTTCTTTGCTAATGCTGGCCTGGTCAATTCATACTGGTGTTTCAAAAAAGGTCTGGTCTAATTGCATGCTGGGATTATGCCTGATTTATACGGATATGTTAATCTGGTTAAGTATTTATGATATTCCCGGGGGTATTTCCGTATTATCAGCAGGATTAAAGGGGTTAGGTGGAGGAGTAATTGGGGGGGCTTTGGCTCATGGCTTGACAAGTATTGTTGGACAAGTTGGGGCAATTATCATCATATTGCTATTAGTATCAGTATCCTTTTTATTAATTCTTAATCGCTCGTTAGCCGAACTTTTTAATATTTGTCGTACAATTATTATCAAAATTATTAATAAAGCTGATAATTTACTCTTTTATCCTGACTCGAGTGACGAAGGGATTGAGGAATCGATAAAAATTGCGGAACCAATAATAATTGAGCCTGTTCAGAATACTGAAAGCCAAAAAAAGCAGCCTGAGCTAAACTTTTTTAATGTAGTTGAAGTGAATCAGGCAGAAAACCAGGTTACTAATAATGATGAGAAAAACAGGCTTACTTTGGTCAGGGACAATTCCAGGAGTAAATCTGAAAACTACAATAAACCTCCATTGGAATTATTAACAGAAATTAGTTCTGAGCGAACTGTGGATAAAAAGAATATTAAAGAGAGTATTTCCATATTGGAAGGTACTTTTGCCAATTTCGGGGTGGGCGTAAAAGTTAACCAGGTTAGCTGTGGCCCCACGGTCACCCGTTATGAGCTTACACCGGCACCAGGCGTTAAAGTCAGTAAAATAATAAGTCTGACCGATGATTTACAATTGAATTTAGCTGCACCGGGAATAAGAATTGAGGCGCCTATTCCGGGAAAATCAGCCGTAGGAATAGAAGTACCTAATAATAAAATACTTAGTGTGGGGCTTCGTAGTTTAATTTCTTCCAGTGGTTTTAAAACCATTAATAGTCCTCTGGCTTTTGCTCTGGGAGAGGACATATCAGGAAAGCCGGTATTTGGTAAATTAAGTGATATGCCTCATTTATTAATTGCCGGCTCTACTGGCTCGGGGAAAAGTGTATGTTTGAATTGTATTATTACCAGTTTTCTTTATAATGCTGATCCTGAGGAATTAAAGCTGGTGTTTATTGACCCTAAAATGGTGGAATTAACTGTATATAATGGAATTCCCCATTTGTTGGCTCCAGTGGTTACTGATCCTAAAAAAGCTTCGGTGGTTCTGCGCTGGATGGTTACAGAAATGGAGAAGCGTTATAAGCTGTTTGCGGAGATTGGGGTTCGCGACATAGTTAGATATAATCAGTCCAGTAAAGATAAAATCCCTTACATAGTTATCGTGATTGATGAACTGGCTGATTTAATGATGATAGCACCAGTTGAAGTGGAAGACTCTATTTGTCGTCTGGCGCAAATGGCACGAGCAGCTGGAATGCATTTGATTGTTGCAACTCAAAGACCTTCAGTAGATGTGGTTACTGGAGTAATTAAGGCTAATATTCCCTCTAGAATTGCTTTTGCAGTATCTTCTCAGGCAGATTCGCGTACTATTTTAGATATTGGCGGGGCAGAAAAACTACTGGGAAAAGGAGATATGCTGTTCTTCCCGGTTGGAGCTGTAAAGCCGTTTCGGGTACAGGGAGCTTATGTTTCTGACCAGGATATCGAAAACACGGTGGAATTTATTAAGAAACAAGTTGATTCTGATGAAACTGCCAATTATCTGCAAAATGTAGAACTAACCCTGCAGAATACTGATTTGGAAATGGGTGACGAATTATTCTGGGAGGCAGTATCAGTATTTGTTGATAGTCAGAAAGCATCAGTTTCATTATTACAGAGAAGGCTTAGAATAGGATATGCGCGGGCAGCCCGTTTGGTTGATGTTATGGAAGAACGGGGAATTGTATCGGCAATCGATTCCAATAAAAAACGGGAAATTCTGATTGATAGTGAACAGCTGGAAAAACTATTTGCCAATCAGTCAACTATGTAATATTGCGGAGGATATCAATGCGATTAACCAGCAGAGAGAAAGAAATACTGGAGGTCCTGAAAAAGGATCCCATGGCTTCTCAGGAGGAACTGGCAGAGAGATTCTCTATAACCAGATCGTCAGTTGCTGTTCATATTTCCAATCTTATGAAAAAGGGTGTTATACTTGGCAAAGGGTATGTATTTAATGAACAGGTGACCATCGTAGTATTGGGGGAAATTTATCAAAAGATTCAAATTGAATCCGAAATACATCCAGATGTTATCAATGTAATGTTTAGTGGCAGTGGTTATGAAATGAGTAAATTATTTGCCCGATACGGCATGAATATTAAGACCGTCAGCATTGTGGGTAATGATGATTTAGCTGATATGGTATTATCTGAACTGCAGGAAACCGGGGTTGATACTAATAATATAATCAGGTTATCAAACTATAGAACTTGTCGAAGGGTATTAGTTAATAATCAGGTTATGTACGGTGAAGAATTATCATTTAATGAGTATCGCAAAGCGATTGAATTGAAGGAAGGGGTAGTCTTTAATTGTGAATGGCTGGTAGTAGAACCCGGATTTCAGGAACTTATTCATCATAAGTCAATAAATAAAGCTGAAGATAAACTGCCCAACTTTTCTACATACTTTTATCCTCGTTATCCTGAACCAATACCGGACTATTTGCAGCGATTTTCAGTTATAGTTATAGGAGTGGAAGATACTCCCGATAGCCTGGATTATTATGTTAAACAAAGTCAGGAGATGCAAAACCGGGAACAGCTTTATGTGATAACAGATGGCAGAGATCGACTTGTATATATTAGCAATGAAGGCAGTAATGATTTCCCATTATTGATGGGGCAATCACTTGGTGGCATTAAAGGACTGTCGAGATTATCAGCGGGAATAGTATATGGATTATCATGTAATTATCCAATACGGCAAGCAATTCGTTTAGGTATTGGAGCAATATGATAAATGAAAGAATCTAACATTGTTTTATATATATTCTATTAGTATGAGCAAGGGGTGATATATGGTGTCTGTTGGCGAAAAGCTGAAAGAAGCTCGTTTAAAACAGGGTATTACTCTGGAAATGGTCGAAGATGAGACTAAAATACGCAAGTTTTATTTGGAGTCCCTGGAGAAAGGCAGATATGATGCACTTCCTCCGGAAGTTTATGCAGTCGGTTTTATGAAAAGATATGCAAAGTTTTTGGGTTTGAGTGAACGGGAGATGGTAGAGGAATTTAAGCAAGAGGCATACCCGGTTGAAAACGGAGCTGATTTTATAATTGATGAACCTCGAAAGCCTGAAAAGCAGATAAATATACCATGGAAAAATATTGCTGCCGGGATTTTGTTTCTGGTAGTAGTAATATGGTTGGGGGGATTCGTAGTAGATTATATTAGCGATTATACCACCAGGTCAACACCGGTTCAACCATCGCCGGCGGTAACTGACATTACCCCACCGGCAGAAGAAACACCGGCAGAACCAACAGCTGAATTAATTATAAAAGCAACTCAAAAATGCTGGTTGAGCGTAATGGTTGACGAAGAACCTGCGTTTACCGGAATACTAAATCCTGGTGAAGAAAAAATATTTACCGGTAAGGAAAAAGTTTTTATAAAAGCTGGTAATTCCGGGGGGATTAACCTTAATTATAACAGTGCAGACTTAGGGGCATTTGGTGAAATTGGGGAAGTTAAGGAAATGGAATTTATAGCCAAATGATTATGAGATACTATCAGAATTGAGGCATTTTAGGTTGAATATCGGTTTTATTAGTTTAGGATGTGCAAAAAATAGGGTTGATACTGAAATAATGATGGGAATTCTGAAAAAGGACGGGCATAAAATAGTTGCTGATCCTGGGAAAGCAGATTTAGTAATAATTAATACCTGTGGTTTTATTCAGGAGGCCAAAGAAGAAGCTATAAACAATATTATTGATATGGGTAAACTTAAGCAGTCTGACCAGTTACGTTATTTAATTGCTACCGGTTGTTTAGCCCAGAGATTTGGTCAGGATTTATTGCATGAAATGCCGGAATTAGATGGGGTTGTAGGCATTTCATCATTTACTGGTATAAATTTAGCATTGAATAAAGTAATATCCGGAGAAAAGGTGTGTATGGTTTCGCCACCTGCAGAAATATATTTTGAGCAGGGACCAAGGGTATTAACTACTCCTCCCGGACTGGCCTATCTAAAGATTGCTGAAGGATGCAATAATCGCTGCAGCTACTGTGCCATACCTGGTATTCGTGGAGCTCTGCGTTCACGACCTGTAATTGATATAGAAAAAGAAGCCAGATATCTGGTTGCATCAGGTATCAGGGAATTAGTAATAATAGCACAGGATTTAGGTGATTATGGAACCGACTTATCTACAGGAGACAATTTGCCAGAACTGATCAACAGATTAAACCTTATTGAGGGTGACTTCTGGATTAGACTTATGTATGTTCACCCTATCCGCATAGATGACCGAATAATACAAGCAATAAATAATAGTGATAAAGTAGTTCCCTATATAGATTTACCCATTCAACATGCTAATTCAAAGATATTAAAAAGCATGAATCGCAAACATGATAAGGATTATTTGTGGTCGGTGCTGGAAAAGCTGCGAAGAAATATAAAAGACCTGGTTCTAAGAACTACTGCTATGGTAGGATATCCGGGGGAAACTGAACAGGAATTTGAGGAATTGGCAGACTTTGTTCAGCAAGCACAGTTTGATTGGTTAGGGGCGTTTAAATATGTAGCTGAGGAAGGAACTGCAGCAGCCAGGCTTGAAAATCAAGTTAGTGACTCAATAAAAAAAGACAGATATCAGCATTTGCTTAAGGTGCAGGCAGCTATTACCAGAAAGAAGAATATTTCCCGAATTGGAACCGAACAAAGTATACTTATATCATCAAGGGCAGATAAGAACCTGTACCTGGGTCGGGGATATTTCCAGGCACCGGAAGTAGATGGGATAACTTTAATAAAGTCTGCCCATACCTTGAAACCAGGTGAGTTTTATAAGGTTAAGCTTAGTGCCCTCAGACGCTGTGACATGATTGGAGAAGTCATAAATGAATATAGCCAATAGTCTTACAATATTAAGAATATTTTTAATACCTGTATTTGTATTCATTTTATTAATCAAGATTCCTTATGGTGATTATCTGGCTGCGCTGGTGTTTATAGCGGCAGCGCTTACAGATAGTCTGGATGGTTATCTGGCCAGAAAGTTACGCCAGGTTACCAAACTGGGCATAATACTGGACCCATTAGCTGATAAATTGCTTATTACAGCAGCTTTAATAAGTCTCGTGGAATTGGGGGCTATGCCGGGCTGGATTGCAATTGTGATTTTAGGCAGGGAATTTGCGGTATCGGGTTTAAGAGCGGTTAAAGCCGAAGAGGGGATAATTATACCGGCTAGTAAAATGGGTAAAACTAAAACGGTAGTGCAAGTGGTTGCAGTATTATTGCTAATCCTGCAAAGCAGTTACCAGCATATAGTACCGCTTCCTCTTGGTGAATGGGCAATGTATATAGCAGTTATCATTACTATTGTATCCGGTGTTGAATATTTCTATAGATTCAGGATGGTTGATTAATTATATTTAAGTTTTGTTGCATAATGCATCCAAATTGAGTTACTGCAGTGAAACCAATAAGTTTAATAATTTAAAGGTATAGCTACCGGCTGTATCTTTTTTTTATATTCCAATTGCCATATATTACTGCAAGGTTGCTTAGCGGTCACATGTTATAATTGGGAGCAAAGGGGGGGCCCTGCATGCCTAATATTGGAGGAATACGCATTCCAATAGTAATTATTGCCCTGTTAATAACAGTAGGATTACTGTTGGGAGGGATGCGATTATATAATTACTATAATGTTGAGCAGGCTGTACAGAAGTCCGTTACTCAAATTGAGTCGGTAACTGGAGCTAATGTATCAAAATCAAACGGGCAATATACAATTCTTATTAAATTGAATTGGAGCCAAAACCTGCAAGGGGTTTACAATGAAGCTGATCAGATTGGAAAGCAGTATTTTGGAAATACAACTTATAGTATTCAGGTTTTGGATAAGCGCAACCAGCGTTTGAATAATATATTTATTAATCTGCAACCACTGATTTATGAGACTTTAGCAAAAGATGAGTATGTCCGTATGAAAAGTGAAATAGATAAACAGGTTATAAAAACACAAATGGATTATTTTCTACAAGTCGATCAAGACAACATATATATATCCATACGGGACGGAGATTATTATCTGTATGAAATTATCCAACGACATTATCAAGAGGACAAGCAGGTTAATTCTGCAAAACAAAAGTAACCAACAATCTTTCGTAAAAAATATTTACTGAATAAGGCATAACAGTGCCTAGAATCAACCTGCCGGGTTATTGGACAAAATGCTGGACAGGAGGGGAGAAAATGCACAAAGAAATATTAGCCGGTTTAGGTTTTGGAATATTTATATTTATAGCCATAATTGGAGTCAATATAACTCCCTTTATTTTAGGGGCGCTGCTTTTTGCTGCAGGTTATTATGTTATATTTGTTCAGGGCAAATTAAGTTACAGTAGTTTTGGCAACGGTAATAAAACGGGTGAAAAATTAAGGTTTGAAGATATCGGGGGACAGGACTCGGCAATTAATGAATTAAAAGAAGCACTGCAGTTCCTCGTTAAACCGGATAAATTGGACCATTTGGGCATCAGACCGTTAAAAGGCGTTTTACTGGTGGGCCCTCCCGGAACCGGGAAGACTCTTATGGCGCGTGCCGCAGCTGGTTATACCAACTCTGCGTTTCTCAGTGCCTCAGGCAGTGAGTTTATTGAAATGTATGCCGGAGTGGGCGCCAAAAGAATTCGTAAACTATTTAATGATGCCAGGAAAAAGGCGGCTGCTTTACCTGGTAAAAGTGCCATCATATTTATTGATGAATTAGAAATATTGGGTGCCAAAAGGGGTAATAACAGCGGGCATATGGAGTATGATCAGACATTAAACCAGCTATTGGTAGAAATGGATGGAATAATGAGGGATGATGATACTCAAATACTAATAATTGGGGCTACTAATCGTGTCGATATTTTGGACTCTGCTCTCGTACGTCCGGGTCGTTTTGACCGTATGGTACAGGTTAGTTTGCCGGATCGGGCTGGCAGACGCAGAATACTGGCCATTCATACTGAAAATAAACCTTTACAAGATAATGCAGTTCTAGACGAGGTGGCGCGGGCTACCTTTGGTTTATCAGGTGCTCATCTGGAAAGCCTGACTAATGAAGCAGCTATATTAGCCATGCGGGAAGGTTGCGATATCATTGAAACACGTCATTTTACGGAAGCAATAGACAAAGTATTACTGGGGGAGAAAACTGAGCGTAAACCCTCTGCAATTGAAACTGCCAGAGTTTGTATTCATGAAGCTGGTCATGCCCTGATAAGTGAGTTGCTGGAACCAGGTTCAGTTTCTTCTCTCACGATAATACCCCGTGGTGGAGCTTTGGGGTTTATGAGAAAGTCTGCCCGTGATGATCAGTATTTATTTACATTACCTGAACTGGAAAATCAGATAAAGGTTACTTTGGGAGGGGCGGTAGCCGAACAAATTAAATTTGGTAACCGCAGTACGGGTGCCAGCAACGATTTTATGCAAGCCTGGAGAATTGCTCGGGAAATAATTGAGTCTGGTCTGTCCAGTCTGGGTATAGTGTTTATTGATGATATACCAAATCAGGTTTTATATGATGAATGTAAAATAATTATTACGCGTTTAGAAGAACAAACCATGCTTCTACTTAAAAACAATTATATGCTCCTGGAAAGAATAGCTAATACCATAATTGAAGAGGAAACTATCGATCAACAACGATTCCAACAGTTACTGGCCGGTTGATAAAAACCCTATCCCGTCCTTTTTTTTTCTAATATCCAGGTAAGAAAGCAGCAAAAATAGATATAATAAAATATATTAACTTCCGAAAGGGATGACTTGGATTGCATAAAGCTTATCTGGTATCCACAGGGACTGAATTACTGTTAGGTAAAACCATTGATACCAATTCAGTTTTTTTAGCGGAAAGACTTAGTAATATGGGCATAAAAGTAGTAGGCAAAAGCGTAGTGGGAGACAATCGCGAACATATTCGTAATGCTATTTCTCTGGGAATTAAATCAGCTGATATTGTAATTACTACGGGTGGATTAGGGCCAACCCTTGATGATTTAACCAAAGAAGTTGCCTGTGAAGTATTAAACTGTCCGATGGTTAAAATTGAAGCTGAAGTTAATAAGCTAAGAGAATATTTTCGTAAACGAAACCGTAATATGCCTGAAATAAATTTAAAACAGGCCATGTTCCCGGTTGATGCTAAAATAATTACCAATAATAATGGTACCGCTCCGGGGATGTATCTGAATAAGTCTGGTAAGACTCTGATTTGTTTGCCTGGTCCGCCTCATGAAATTATGCCCATGTATATTCAGGAGGTAGAACCGTTGCTGCAGAAGGATTACGGTCAGAATAATCAACAATCTGCAGTTGTCGCCATAAATATATTTGGTCCGGGAGAATCGCAGGTGGAAGAGATGCTGGCGGAAATAGTTGAAGACCCCCGGGGTTGCAGTCTGGCTTTAATTGCTAAAGAAGGCGAAATTCAGTTACGTATTACTGCAGAAGGAAAGGATACTTCACATAGCCAGACCATCCTTAACGAACTTGTAGACAAAATCAAATCTATACTTGGTGATAGGATATATGGATATAATGAGGATGCTTTGCCTGTGGTAGTTGCTAATATATTATTACAACAAAAACTCAGCCTGGCGGTAGCTGAATCCTGTACGGGAGGATTATTGGCCAAAATGCTTACTGATATGCCTGGTAGTTCTGAATATTTTTGGGGTGGAGCAGTATCGTACAGCAATGAAGCCAAAACTAAAATTATGGGAGTTAATGATAAAATTATATCGCAATATGGAGCAGTCAGCGAACCAGTTGCCCGGGAAATGGCAATTCAAATTCGAAAATTGGCTGGCTCTGAAATTGGGGTTTCAATAACTGGAGTTGCCGGCCCGGGAGGAGGAAGTGAAATAAATCCAGTTGGCACTGTTTATATTGGTGCAGACAGTCAGCGGGGAACTCAGGTTAAGCGATTATACTTTGTAGGTAACCGGGAGGCGATACGAACCCTGGCTGCCAAATCTGCTTTGGATTGGTTACGAAAATTAATATTGAATAATGAAATATGATATAAAAATATTTGATTTCATCGTTGACAGAATAATATATTCTTACTATAATCAGGACAAACGAACATATGTTTGAGGAGGATGACGGATGGAATTTGGGGAGATGAACGCTGGTAAGGCTGAAGCCTTAATTAACACTATAAAAAATATTGAGAAACAATTT
>JAQVWB010000223.1 GCA_028698695.1 Syntrophomonadaceae bacterium
CACCAATAATGGTCGCAAATCATGAGGTATTTCCTCTAATATTTCCAGAATAAATAATCTGCCGTCATGATCGCCCACCAGTTTTTGAATATCATTAACCAGGCTTCTTAAAATTGGCCTGGGAAAATACGTTTTCTTTTTTTTCATATATCCCCCTGCAGAGCTTTTGTTAAGAATGTACCATTTTACCTTTGATACTGCAATAAAGCCATGAAGTAAAATACCCGTCCAGTTTTTTCAATTATATTTTTTTATCTGAGTGGTAAGTTTTTTGAACCTGACTGAACCTGACCCTTTCTGACTTGACCTGACCATTGATTTAATATTTTATGTAAACCTTCAGGTTAGAGTTAGGGCAAGTCAGGTTCTACTTTTGCATAAACTTATACTATAATAGACTTTAACAGGATCATTACGCCATTAATCATATTTACCATTATATTATTCCATTAAAATAGGTATAAGTGCGTAAAATAATAAATAAACTAGGGAGGATTAATCATGTGGTGGGAAAAAGCTGGCAAACATAATACTTATAACACTCTTTCCCTTGCTTTGGAAAAAGCCAGGCAGCTTGGTATCAAGGATATTATAATTGCTTCCTGTAGCGGCGATTCAGCCCTGAAACTGCTAAGCAACTGTTCAACCTCCGAATTTAATATAATTTGTGTCACACACCATACCGGTTTTGCTAAACCTGGGGAAAATGAAATGTCAGACTCCATGCGCAGAGACTTATTAAATCAGGGAGTAAAAGTTCTTACTACTACCCATGTTCTGGCTGGAGTTGACCGGGCTATCCGTAACCAATTCGGAGGAGTATATCCAGCCGAAATTATGGCTCAAACCTTACGTATATTTGGTCAGGGTGTAAAAGTAGCCGTAGAAATTTCGGTTATGGCTCTGGACTCCGGACTTATTCCCTATGGGAAACCGGTAATTGCCATTGGAGGCAGCGCCGTCGGCTCAGATGCGGCTATAGTAATTAAGCCGGCTCATGCCAGAGATTTTTTCGCCACCGAAGTTGAAGAAATAATCTGTATGCCCCGTAAAAAGAAACCTGAATAATCCTTCAGGTTATCGGGAAATACTATTTTTGGTGATGTAAATTGGCTGAAAAATTAATAAGTTTGATATTAGCCCTGTTAATTGGCGGCAGTTTAGTATACCTGCTATTGGGCAAAGTTATTCCTACCTTAATGAACAAAAGATGAGAATTATATCCTGCAATAATTCTCATCTTTCTTGTTAAAAATAGCTTTAAAGGAGGGAATTATTGTGACAAGATATCGTACAACTGACGGAAGACAAGATTTGCGCCAACGACTGGATCCCTGGACCGCTATGGCTATCCCTCTTGCTTTTGCTAATGGTATATACTTCGGTAGTTATGCAATCAGGAAAATACGGCAACACTGGGAAGGCGGCCCCATGGACTAGTTAAAATTCAGACAATAGTATTTTTTGGCTTAAGTCCCCCACATGGGGACTTTTTTTTTTTAGAAAATAGACGCAGATCACGCGGATTTTCGCTGATTATTATTGAATTATTAATTGTGTTAGTTTATTTATGGTGATTCAGATTATTGTTAATAGTTATTAATAAATTTATTTCGAACCTGACCTCTCCGATTTAATGTTACAAAAAGCTCAGGTCCAGTCTCCTTTACAGACCTACAGATGTGTTCAAGGCTTCGGCTATGAACACCAATAATGTTGCAGCTTCAAAAACAAATAACCTCATCTCATAACTGCCATCTGACTCTCCACAAATATCATGATGCAATAATTCTAATAAATTAAATCGGTGAAAATCCGCGCGATCTCCGTGATCCGCGTCTAATAAAAAAGGATGCCGGTCAGGTAGAGTCAGGTTATAATAATAACCTCCCCCCTCACGACTAACACCCTATTCCTTCCCCCCCACCCCTGATTTATGTTAAAATTAATTGATATTTATCGGGATGAGGTGTAAAAAGAAGTGTTGATCCCTTTGGCTCCCAAAGTTTGGGCAGTTGCTCCTGAGGTACCACCTCGTTATCCTTACGGCAATTGTATGTATATTGAGGCTGATTATCCGACTTTAATTGATTTGGGTGCTGGTGGTCTGGCTTTTGCTGCTCTTAATCCAGATAAGATAAGGCAGGCAATCATCAGTCATTTCCATTTTGATCATATTCATGGTCAGTCATTTTTCCCCCAGGCGGATTTATATGCCAGTGCAGTTGAGCAAAACACTTATCGCGATGAGAGTGAATATATTCGATTCCATGGTTACGACCTGTGGGAAAAATATATGCCTGACATTCCCCGGGAAGCCTATGGTCAGGTGGTGTTATTACCGGATGATGTTCCGGTAAAACCAGGGTTTCGCTTTTTTAATCTAAGTGGAGTATTTAACGACCTGGATCAGCTGGATCTGGGAAATCGTCAAATTACAGCCGTACATCTTCCCGGACATACTGCCGGTCATTTTGGTTTTTATCTGGAAAAAGAAGGTATATTGTTCAGCGGCGATATTGACCTGGTGCCTACCGGCCCATGGTACAGCAGCAATAGCGCCAGTGTAGGTGATTTAATTAAATCAGTACAGCGTATTGAGGAAATAAAACCGCATCTGATTGTTCCTTCCCACCGCCGGGTTCAACATGAAAACCTGTCTGAAAAGCTTAAGCAGTATATTCGCGTGGTTCATGACCGAAACGATCTTATAGCACAAATCCTCAATCAACCTCTCACTTTGCATCAATTGGCTGAATACCGTCTGGTCTTCCCCAATCGTCAAAACTTATATGAACTGTTCTGGGAGATAATGAGTCTGCGTAACCATGTGCAGTATTTAATCAAAATAAACGTCATACAGGAGATTAGCGAAGGCTTATTTCAGCGTTGTTAATCACCGGATTAAAACCGGCTTTAAAAAGCCCTGATGTTTATCCGCATCAGGGTTTTTGATTTATATCCCACCACTTTATGCAATTCTATGCTTCTTAAAATAAGAGAATTGTTAAACACTGCCCAGCAAACTAAAGAGTAATACAAATTTCCACCTTTCACAGCAGCCGCTGCCTCCAGCTACAATCAGCTTACGGTCGGCAACAACCGATCAGG
>JAQVWB010000002.1 GCA_028698695.1 Syntrophomonadaceae bacterium
ACTGAAATAGCTTGGGTTCTTCGTAGAATGATATACTGCTATGGCAGAAAAGATGCTCTGTTAAAAAAAGTGCCCATTGAAAGATTGTTTATGAATATAGTAGATATTCTAAGGGTTTTCTTTCTCGTGTTGGATCACGGCGATCCCGATATCGATGAAAATATCAGGTTATACATTTCCGCGAAATTAACTGATGCTACTTGGGGTGTTAATTCTCGAACACGCGAATACTTGCATAAAATGTAAGTCCATCAAAGAGCCGCTGTTCGAGCGGCTTTTTTTATGATTGTAATTAAACATTAATAAGTTAAAATAGCGCTTAAAAACAAGGGGAGTTTTTCATGTCATTAAGCAGTCGTGAGAACAATATACGCAGAATAATTAATATGGAAGACCGTGTATGTAACTGTGACAGGTGTAAAAATGTAACTCCCTGTGTTAGAAAGCCATCATTAGGTAAAGGGGAGCTTGAACCTGAGTTATTACTGGTATTTGAAAGCGAGAGTCTGAGTAGGGAAGAAGTACTAAAGCTAAGGAACATAATAAAAGAAGGTTTAAATATAGATAAAATTTATCATACCTATCTGGTCAGGTGCCAACCTAAAGTATGTACCAGTCGCAACAATGTAAACCATTATTCATTTCCAAGATTAATTGATAATGACTCTAATTGTCTGTTAACAGGACAGAGCTGCTCAGGGATACCAGTGCCATCCAATAACGATGAAATAATAGCCTGCATGCCTTTTCTGATTGAGGAAATTCAGATTTTAAATCCAAAATATGTTCTGCTAATGGGAGACCGTGTAAGTATGTTTGTTTTAAAATCATTTGGATATTATAATCATATAACAGAATCTTGCTATGAATATGAAAACATGAAAATTATGGTAACAGTAGACCATAATAAATTTTCAGACCATGAATGCCAGCTCTTAAAAATGCATCTGAATTAATCTATCGAGTTAGTTTTTTATCAGAATCAGTAAGCGGTCATAAATAAGATATTGGGAACAGGCTTTGGTAGTAAAGGTGTGAGAATTCGATTCCGTGTCGACTTTAATTCTACATTAATCTACAAACAAGTCAAGGCTCTTGCTGAAAAAATGCAAATATTTACGAAAGAGGAAGGTCAGGAAGATATTTTACTTTCATATATTCCTGATTAGGAAACTTGAGATATTAACAACCTTTCCCTGATCCTTCATAACAGTTATTATCAATGTATGACTCTGGCACATATGGTTATATTTTTTATAGCACCGGATGTTTTATTGACACCGTAGTGTCCATATTGAGCTGATGAGTTATTTCTTTGTGTGGAAAAATGAAAGGGGGTAACGCATAATTAATTAACCAGGGAGATATTCTATGGTTATGTATTATCGTAATATTTAGGAAAAGAAAGGGGTATTGCTGCTAAATGAATTTTGTGTTATCAAACAAAGCAACCAAAGCATTAATGGGTATGTTTGCCAGCCTTATGATGCTTTTGGCATATCCTGCGGTTGCACTGGCTGGTGAAGCCAACCTGGTTCTGCCAGTACTGGATTCAAATCAAAACAATCTTTTAATAATTGGTATAGTAGTTTGCATACTGGGTATGCTCTTTGGTTTATATCAATTTAAGAGAGTTGAAAAGTTTCAGGCTCATCAGTCCATGCTGGATGTCGCAGCCACCATTTATGAAACTTGTAAAACCTATCTGTTGCAACAAGGTAAACTTCTTATAATCTTATTCGCCTTTATTGGTTTCTGTATTGCTTTCTATTTTGGATTCCTGCAGGAAATGCCGGTTAGTAGTGTTTTACTAATTCTGGCCTGGACTGTAATAGGCATTCTGGGTTCTTACAGTGTTGCCTGGTATGGAATTCGTATGAATACTTTGGCAAACAGTCGTACGGCATTTGCTTCATTGGAAAGAAAGCCTTTAAAGGTTTTAAACATAGCTTTGGATGCCGGTATGAGTATAGGTGTTTTGCTGGTTTGCGTAGAATTAATAATGATGTTAATCATTTTATTATTTGTTCCCCGTGAATTGGCTGGTGCAAGTTTCATCGGTTTTGCTATTGGTGAATCTTTAGGCGCCAGTGCTCTGCGTATTGCCGGTGGAATATTTACCAAGATAGCTGATATCGGTTCTGATTTAATGAAAATCGAATTTGGAATTAAAGAAGATGATCCGAGAAATCCTGGTGTTATTGCTGACTGTACAGGTGATAACGCTGGTGATAGTGTAGGTCCTACTGCTGATGGTTTTGAAACTTATGGTGTTACCGGAGTTGCTTTGGTAACATTTATAATTCTGGCTGTAGCTCCTGCCCTGCAAACAGCACTGTTAACCTGGATATTTGTTATGCGTGTAATGATGGTTATAACCTCGATTGCTTCCTTCTATATCAACAAAGCTGTTTCTCAAGCCAGATTTGCTAACAGTGAAGATTTTGATTTTGAACAACCACTAACCAGCCTGGTTTGGATTACTTCTGTTATTTCCATAACTGTTACTTTTGTAGCCAGTTACTACCTAATTGGACCAGCTTCTACAGTTAGTCCTGAATTACAGATTATTTGGTTGCCACTTGCAGCCATTATCAGTATAGGAACCCTTGGAGCAGCTTTGGTTCCGGAGTTTGTTAAGGTATTTACCAGCCCTAATTCCAAGCATGTTGCGGAAGTTGTAAAGGCCTCCCGTGAAGGAGGAGCTTCCCTGAATATCTTATCCGGTCTGGTAGCCGGTAACTTTAGCGCCTTCTGGATTGGTATGGTCTTTTTAGGACTAATGTTTGCCGCTTATTTTATTAGTGGATTCGGCTTAGCCTCTATAATGATCTATCCGTCCATATTTGCTTTCGGTTTGGTGGCTTTTGGTATGCTGGGAATGGGGCCTGTTACTATAGCAGTTGACAGCTACGGTCCGGTTACTGATAATGCACAATCAATTTATGAACTATCCTTAATTGAAACTCTGCCTGACATTGAAAAAAACATTAAAAAAGAGTTCGGTTTCCAGCCTGATTTTGAAAAAGGTAAATATTATCTGGAAGCTAATGACGGTGCCGGTAATACTTTTAAAGCTACTGCTAAACCGGTTTTAATTGGTACGGCTGTTGTTGGAGCTACCACGATGATTTTCTCCCTGATCCTGGTTATTCAGCAGGTATTGGATGTTGATCCGGCAACCATTTTAACTATACTCAATCCATATACAATTTTAGGCTTCTTAGCAGGTGGAGCGGTTATATACTGGTTTACCGGAGCCTCAACTCAGGCAGTTACTACTGGTGCATATAGAGCAGTTCAGTACATTAAAAAGCATATAAATCTTGATCCCGATGCCAGTCAAAAAGCCAATACTGAAAACTCAGTTGAAGTGGTAAGAATTTGTACTCAGTATGCTCAGGCTGGTATGTTCAATATTTTTATAGCTATTTTCTCTTTTGCATTAGCGTTCGCTTTCCTGGCTGCACCAAAAACTACTGAAGATTCGGTAGCCTTGTTCGTAGCCTACTTGATTTCTATCGCAGTGTTTGGTTTGTTCCAGGCGGTATTTATGGCTAATGCCGGCGGTGCCTGGGATAATGCCAAGAAAGTAGTTGAAGTGGATTTACAGGAAAAGGGTACACCATTACATGATGCTACCGTTGTTGGTGACACTGTAGGCGACCCGTTTAAAGATACTTCTTCAGTTGCTTTGAATCCAATTATTAAATTCACCACTTTGTTTGGTTTGCTGGCCATGGAAATTGCTATCGATGATGCCTTTAGAGATATTGCACCATATATAGGGATAGCATTCCTGGCAATTGCAATATTCTTCGTATGGCGTTCCTTCTATGGTATGAGGATTCCTTCCGGAGATTAATCAATTGTTCGAAAACCAAATATAAAGCAGGGCTGTTTCTAAAGCGATTATCGCTGGTGAAACAGCCCTTTTTTTTTGCTCCGGACATAGCCGGATTCAGAGGAAATATAACATCATAACGAAGTCTTGCTGATTTATGGAAATACTTAACTGCTTGTGGTTGGTCAATCCAGTTCTTTTGGGGGGAGAGTTTGAATAAAAATTGTTCAATAAGGATATGTTGGAGGACAACCGCAATGTCAGCAATTATATTCCATCAGATGAACAGAGAAGAGGTTTTGATATCTCTAAAAACATCTCATGAGGGGTTATCAGAAAATGAGGTAAACAGAAGACAGCAACTTTATCCCAATAAGCTGCCGGGCGGTAATGCAATAAGCCCTGTCAGCATGCTTTTAAATCAATTTACAGATACTATGGTTTTAGTATTATTGGGAGCAGCAGTTATTTCCGGTGCTATTGGTGCAATGGTTGATACACTTACTATTCTGGCTATTATCGTGCTTAATGCTGTATTAGGCTTTATTCAGGAGTACCGGGCGGAAAGATCTTTGGAAGAGATTAAACAATTGACTTCTCCTGCAGCAATTGTAATACGGGGTAATAAACGCTATAAGGTGGAGGCATCTTCGTTGGTGCCAGGAGATATAGTTATATTGGAAACCGGGGACAAAATACCGGCAGACGCCCGTTTGTTGACAGCCTACAGCATGGGAGTCGATGAGTCTGCTTTAACTGGAGAATCTATAGCAGTTGAAAAAGATGCAGATAATATACTGGCAGAGGAAACTTCACTGGCAGAAAGAATCAATATGGTTTTTATGGGTACATCAATTGTTCGCGGACGAGGTACCGCAGTTGTAGTTGCTACGGGCATCGATACCATAGTAGGTGAAATAGCTCAAATGATTCAGCAAACGGTTAAGAATATGACTCCTTTACAACGAAAGTTGGATCAACTGGGTAAGAATTTAATTGCTGTTTGTATTGTAGTATGTGCAAGCGTAGCTATGTTGGGTATATATCGGGGAGAACCTGTAATGGCTATGTTGTTAACGGGTATAAGTCTGGCGGTTGCAGCTATTCCGGAAGGACTACCAGCTATTGTTACTATAGTTCTGGCCGTAGGGGTCCAAAGAATGGCTAAACAAAACGCCGTTATTCGAAAACTGCCAGCAGTTGAAACTCTGGGTTGCACAACAGTTATTTGTTCTGATAAAACTGGCACTCTTACTCAAAACCGAATGACAGTTACGCGAGTATCCACTTTTGACGATATATATGAAATTAGAATGGATAATAATATTCCCGAGTTTATAAACCTTTCCAATACGGCTTTAAATATAAAGGACCCGGTTATGGATAGATTATTGAAGGTAGCTTATCATTGTAACAATGCTGTCAGTGAATTCAAACAGAATGGAAATTTTAGTGGAGATCCAACAGAAATAGCATTAAAAAAATTAGCTGATAAAGAAGGAGTTAATAAATCTGTTAAGCGATTATTGGAAATCCCTTTTGATTCAGATCGAAAACGAATGAGTGTAATCGTTGAGGATAACGACCAGGTATTACTTTATTGTAAAGGGGCTTTGGATAGCTTAATACCTTTATGTTCTTCTATCTATAAACAAGGGAAAATACAAAAATTATCCCGTCATGATTTACAGCAATTTATAGAGTTGCAAAGTAAATGGGCTGCAGAAGCCCTTAGGGTATTAGGCTTTGCTTACCGGGAATTAAAAAACACAGAAGCGGGCAATTGTACTGAAGAAGAATTAGAAAACAATTTAGTATTATTGGGGATAGTAGGAATGATTGATCCTCCGCGACCTGGAGTAGCAGATTCGGTAGCTGTTTGTCAACAAGCTGGCATAATACCAATTATGATAACTGGAGATCACCCCGATACTGCTCTGGCTATAGGCAGGATGACTGGTATTACGAACCAAAATGAGGTTATAAACGGGATACAAATTGATAAAATGTCCGACAGGGAGTTATATGACCGGGCTCTAAAAAGTCGTGTATTTGCCCGTGTTACCCCTCAGCATAAGTTTAGGATTGTAACTGTAATGCAAAAGCGACGGCAAGTCGTAGCTATGACTGGAGATGGGGTTAATGATGCTCCGGCAGTTAAAGCTGCTGATATTGGAGTTGCCATGGGCAAGACTGGTACTGAAGTAACTCGTGAAGCTTCATGTATGGTTTTAACTGATGATAATTTTTCCACTATTGTTGCAGCGGTTTATGAAGGCAGGGCCATTTATGATAATATTCGCAAGTTCCTCAGATATTTGTTAGGATGCAATATTGGTGAGATACTGGTAATGTTCCTCGCATCACTTCTATGTATGCCACTACCCTTGTTGCCAATTCAAATACTCTGGGTTAATCTGATAACTGATGGTTTGCCGGCAATGGCTCTGGGAATGGAACCGCCGGAAAAAGGAATTATGGAACGACCTCCGCGACCTGTAAATGAAAGTATATTTGCCCGGGGGTTGGGATGGAAAGTTTTTAATCGGGGGATATTTATAGCAGTAATAACGCTCACCAGTTTTATTACAGGTATGCTTTATTGCAAAATGAATGCAATTAATGATTTGAGTTTACCACAAACAATGGCCTTGACTACTCTGGTATTATCACAGTTATGTTATGTTTTTGAATGTCGATCTGAAACCCGGTCGCCGTTTGAATTAGGAATTGGCGGCAATAGATTTTTGCTGGCAGCAGTTTTTTGTTCGTTAATTATGCAGCTAATTGTGTTATATACACCTTTTGCCCAAAAAATATTCCATACAGTAGCCCTGAATTCATGGCAATGGGCTGTAATTATATCTCTGTCATCGTCCAGATTGTTATTTGCCTATATCAGATATTTAAGCAGAAGAATTTTTGTTTCAGGCTCTAATTATGTTAAAATTAATGCCAGATAGTATAATTATGCCACCATTAACAGCAACAGCTTTTACAGGAGGAATATGCATTGGTAAAAAGTATGACTGGCTTTGGCAGGAATCAATTAACTGATAATGGTTATACAGTATCCTGCGAGATAAGGAGTGTTAATCACCGTTATTTGGATACCAACATTCGTTTATCCAGACGCTATTCCAGTCTGGAAGAATTGATTATCGAATCTATAAAAAAATATGTTACACGGGGACGAATTGAAATTTCCATTAATATTGAAAGAATTGAAGGCGCCAACAGAAATATCAAGGTTGACAAAGAATTGGCCTTAACCTATTATAGTAATCTAAAGGAAATTGCAGAAATACTTAACATTTCTGAGCAAATAAAAGCAATTGACATATTTAGATTACCGGAAGTCTTTAATCTGGAAGATGAAGAAGAAGACCTCGAAAAATTGTGGTCAGTATTAAATCTTTGTATTGATGTTGCTATGCAGGATTTAACTGTCATGCGGGACCGGGAAGGCCAAAATTTGGCTAAAGATATCCTGATGCGAAATAATCTAATAGCCGGCATGGTTGAAGAACTGGAAGCACGATCACCACTGGTGGTTAAGGAGCATACTGAAAAGATCCGCCATAGAATCTCAGAATTAATATCTCAGGAATTAATTGACGAACAGCGTATTTTACAGGAAGCAGCTATATTTGCTGATCGTACCAGCGTAACCGAAGAAATTGTAAGGTTAAAAAGCCATGTAAATCATTTGATAGTTTTGATGGACGAGCCTGATTCCAATGGCCGGAAATGTGACTTTCTTGTACAGGAGATGTTTAGGGAAGTAAATACCATTGCCTCCAAGGCCAATGATATCGAAATGAATAAAATCGTAGTTAACGCCAAAGCTGAACTGGAAAAAATACGCGAACAATTACAAAATATTGAATAGAAATAGGAGGTGGACCGGGTTATACCGGTAAATTATGGACATTAAGCTTGTGAACATTGGATTCGGGAATATTGTAGCCGCCAATAGAATTGTCGCGATTGTAAGTCCTGAATCAGCACCCATTAAAAGAATTATTCAGGAAGCCAGGGAGAAAGGAGTTCTTATTGATGCCACTTATGGCAGAAGAACCAGAGCTGTAATTATAGCAGATAGTGCTCATGTTATTCTGTCGGCAGTACAACCGGAAACAGTGGCTAATCGTTTGTCATCCAAGGATACAGACGAAGCTTAAACCATTTATAAGGAGTTGCGACATGTCCAGAAAGGGTATTCTTTTTGTGTTATCCGGACCTTCGGGTGTGGGCAAGGGGACTATCAGAGAAAAATTATTAGCGGACAGGAGTGACATTCAGGTTTCAATATCGGCTACCACAAGGCCACCACGTGTTGATGAACTTAATGGGGTGCATTATTTTTTTATGGATGAAGCATCGTTTATACTCAAACAGACCAGAGGTGAGTTTCTGGAATCTGCTAAAGTTTATTCCAATATGTATGGTACCCCCAGAAATTTTGTGGTAGCTAACCTCATAAACGGCAAGGATGTGCTTTTGGAGATTGATATTCAGGGTGCCCTGCAGGTAAAAGAGAAGATGCCTGAGGGAATCTTTATTTTTATATCACCACCTACAATTGAGGATTTATTACTAAGATTATGTAAACGGGGCAAGGACTCACTTGAAAGCATAGAAGAACGAATGGCCTCATGTCGTGAGGAAATGTCTTATATGCCGGATTATGATTATGTAGTTATTAATGATAATTTGGATGAAGCAGTCAAAAGAGTTGAAGCTATAATAATAGCCGAACGTTGCAAAACCAGGAATCTTATTTTGGAGTGATAAATATGAATACCCCTTCCACAAAAGATATTATTGAAATTGGAAATAGCAAATATGCTGTGGTTGTTGCGGTTGCTAAACGCGCCCGTGATCTCTCAGAATTAAAAAAAGATAATGAGGATTATCGTTTATCTTCCATGGTTACTGAGGCACTGGAAGAAATGCTGACTGGGAAAATTGTAGTTGATTAAGCCTTAAGATACTGAATAAGGAGGCAGCATATGGCTAAGACAATTGGCATTGGTGTAACTGGCGGGATAGCTGCTTATAAAATTGTTGATTTGGTTAGCAAACTGAAAAAAGACGGTTATGAAGTCATAGTAATAATGACTGAGGGCGCTGCCAGGTTTATTACGCCGTTGACCTTTAAAACTATTAGTGGCAGAGAAGTATTAACTGATTTGTGGCAGGAGTCCCAGGAGTATAAAGTTCAACATATTGGTATTGCCGAGCAGCTTGATCTGTTGGTGATTGCTCCAGCGACAGCTAATATGGTTGCTAAAATGGCCCATGGTATTGCTGATGATCTGCTTTCTACGGTAGCATTGGCCAATACTGCACCAGTTTTAGTTGTACCGGCTATGAATACCAACATGTATTTAAATAAAATAGTTCAGGACAACCTTAGGAAGCTGATTGAATATGGATATCAAGTAATGGAACCCGGCACCGGAATGTTAGCCTGTGGAGTGGAAGGTCCGGGGAGATTACCTGATATTGAAGTTATTTATGAACAAATTAATACTATTCTTTGCCCCCGTCAGGATTTAAGCGGAAAGAAGATAATGGTTAATGCAGGAACTACCTGTGAAGATATTGATCCGGTAAGATTTATTGCTAATCGCGGTACCGGTAAAATGGGTTACTGTCTGGCTGAAGCTGCTGTTAAACGCGGTGCAGATGTAATTCTGGTAAGTGGTAAATCAACATTGACTCCTCCAGCCGGGGTTGAATTTGTCTCAGTATGGGGTGCCAATGAAATGTGTGAAGTAATGACAAAATATCAGCCGGAATGTGATGTTATTATTGGTGCTGCTGCCGTTGGAGATTTTGGGGTTGCCAATATAGCCGAACAAAAATTGAAAAAAACTGAAAAACGCAACACAAAACTTGTATTGGAACTGGTCGGAACTCCGGATATTTTAAAAGAGTTGGGAAAAATGAAAAAATCCAGCCAAATAATGATAGGATTTGCTGCCGAAACGGAAAATATAATTGAGAATGCCCGTAAAAAGTTATCCAGCAAAAATCTTGATTTTATAGTAGCTAATGATGTTACCATGGAGGGTGCTGGTTTTGCTACAGATACCAATATAGTTACTATTATAACTCGTGACGGACAAATGGTTTCCCTTCCCAAAATGACCAAGCAGGAGGTAGCGGGAGCTATTCTTGATAAACTGGTTGAATATGTTAACCAAGAATGAGGAGATGAAGATATGGCAAGGAATTTATTCACTTCGGAATCAGTTACTGAAGGACATCCTGATAAAGTAGCTGATCAAATTTCAGACGCGATATTGGACGCAATAATTGCTCAGGATCCTAATGCGCGTGTAGCGGCGGAAACTTTGGTAACAACCGGATTAGTACTGGTTGCGGGTGAGATTACTACCGATTGTTATGTCGATATTACCAAATTAGTCAGAAAAACTATCGAAGATATTGGATATACCCGGGCTAAGTATGGTTTTGACTGTGAAACATGTGCGGTGATCACATCATTGGATGAACAGTCTCCTGATATAGCCATGGGGGTCGATAAAGCTTATGAGGCCAAAAAAGGTGACATGACTGAAGCAGAAATTCAAGCTATTGGTGCTGGAGATCAGGGAATGATGTTTGGCTATGCCAGTAATGAAACGGCAGAATTTATGCCTTTGCCCAGTTTGTTAGCCAACAAAATGTCTGAAAGGCTTACATATGTTCGTAAGGAGGGTATTATTCCTTATTTAAGACCTGATGGCAAAACCCAGGTTACAGTCGAATATGAAGGCAATAAACCGGTCAGGATTGATACCGTAGTTGTATCTACTCAACACCATCCGGAAATTGAACCGGAAACTATTGAACGGGATATAATTGAGCATGTAATTAAACCGATAATTCCCGCTGAAATGCTTGACAGCCAAACCCGTTACTTTATTAATCCCACGGGTAGATTTGTTATTGGAGGTCCTCAGGGAGACTGTGGACTTACTGGCAGAAAGATTATTGTTGATACCTATGGTGGAATGGCCCGTCACGGCGGCGGTGCTTTTTCCGGGAAGGATCCTACCAAAGTAGACCGTTCGGCAGCTTACGCGGCTCGTTATGTGGCTAAGAATTTAGTGGCTGCGGGTGTAGCTGATCGTTTGGAAATTCAATTAGCCTATGCCATCGGTGTTGCTCATCCAGTATCTATCCGGGTAGAAACCTTTGGAACTGGCAAAATTGATGAAGATGTCATAGTCGAATTAGTAAAGCAGCATTTTGACCTAAGACCGGCTGCTATAATTCGTGATTTACAATTGCGTCGGCCCATATTTAAAAAGACTGCTGCCTATGGACATTTTGGACGTAATGAACCTGAATTTACTTGGGAAAAGACTGATAAAGCTGAAGCAATAAAAAAACAGACCGGCTTGTAAATAATTGAAACAAAAAGGCGGGCTATCCCGCCTTTTTTCTTTATATGTTTTTTAAATGTAAATATCTGATAAGTTGACATTAATTTAGGTGATAAAATGTATTATGTGGATATTTTAATAGATGAACCCTCCAGAGCATTAGATCGTACATTTACATATTTGCTACCGGAAAATTTACTTGATCAGGCGGCTATAGGTAAAAGAGTTCTGGTTCAATTAGGGAATAGCTGGCGGGAAGGCTATATATTAAAAATACATAACCGGACCTCTCTGAGTAAAGTAAAACCAGTTCATAAAGTGCTTGATGAGGATACAGTAATTGACAGCACCCTTTTCGAACTGGCTGAATGGATGAGCGAACAATACATTTGCTCTCTCAGTCAGGTACTGGAAAGTATGCTTCCCTCCGTGTTGAACAAACCGAGGGAACAATTTGTTATTCCAATATCAAATCGGGAACAGCTTAAAAAATATGATAAAGGAACTGATAAATCCTTATCTGTTTTATTGGAACATCTCAGCAACGGGAAAGAAATATCGCTGAAAGAAGCATTGAATCTTGTTGATCGTGCAGAACTTGATGCTATGCAATCAAGTGGTTTAATATATATTGGTAAAGAATACAAAGGCTATCGGGAAAGTAAAGTTGGTTATGCATATAAGCTGAACAGTGCATCTGGATTGGTATATTCTGAAGATTTAGAGAGAAAAGCACCACGACAGGCGGAAATAATAAACCTGCTAAAAAACACGGATTGGATCGCGCAGGAAGAACTGGAGAAGAATTATCCCCGTTCGAGTATTTCTGCTTTATTAAAAAAAGGCTATATAGAAATAATCAGACAATCTGCACAAATAACAGCGGCTAAATATGAACTAAATGTTGAACAAAAGCAGGTTATTAATACTATTAATGAATCGGTAAATGATAATCAACCAGTCGAATACCTGCTGTACGGAGTGACCGGAAGCGGTAAGACCGAAGTATATATTAGTGCTGCCAAACATGCTATAAAGAATAACAAACAGGTTATTGTGCTGGTTCCTGAGATTGCTCTGACCAGACATTTAATAAGTGTATTTGCCGAACGCATCCCCAGAATTCAGGTAATTCATAGTGATATGCCTGCTCTGGAAAGATATGATGCCTGGCAGAGAATTCGCAGTGGTGAAGTTGATTTGGTATTGGGTACCAGATCAGCAATATTCGCACCTTTAAGCAGGCTGGCATTAATTATTATTGATGAAGAACAGGAACATACTTATAAACAGGCTGAAACTCCCAGATATGATGCCCGGGAAGTAGCCCGTAAAAGGAGTTTGATACATTCAGCCGTTCTCGTAACCGGTAGCGCTACCCCTTCAATTGAAACCTATTGGAGAGCAATGTCCGGTAAAGCAGCCCTATTGGAATTGAACTATCGGGTTGAAGGCATACCGTTGCCCAAAATCATAATTGAAGATCGTAAGCGAACTGATAATTTAAGACGAGGAATATTTACAGCTCTTTTATTGCAAAGCATAAAATATACATTAGATAACGGGGAACAATGCATATTATTTCTGAATAGACGCGGTTATTTGCCCATGACGATATGCCGCCAATGTGGTAAGATAGCTACGTGTCCGGATTGCTCAGTTGGTCTGAATTATCATAAAGATTTAAATAATTATGTTTGTCATTACTGTAATTACAGAACCACAGAACTTGTACCGTGTTCCTGCGGAAGCAGTTATTTGGATAGTATTGGTTATGGCACTCAGCGGGTAGAAACTGAAATGAAAGAGTTGTTTCCGCAGGCTGGGATCAAGCGTTTGGATTGGGATAGCAGTCGCAAGCGCGGCAGTCAGAAAAAGATTCTTGACCAGATGAAAAATGGAGAGATTGATATACTAATTGGTACGCAGATGGTTGCCAAAGGCTTTGATTTCCCGCGGGTATCACTGGTAGGAATAGTTGATGCCGACGCCATGCTCTCTTTACCTGATTTCAGAGCGGGAGAAAGAGCCTTTCAGTTGATGGTACAGGCTGCCGGACGTGCCGGCCGGGGATTAATACCTGGAGAGGTAATAATACAAACTTATCAACCTGAAAATGCAATTATTCAATTAGCTGCCAGTCAGGATTATAAGAGTTTTTATGCTTATGAGATAAAATGGCGCCGGGATTTAGATTATCCGCCGTTTACGACGCTGTTAAGGTTCGTAGTAAGTCATCGGGAAGAAGAATTAGCCCGTACAGGCATAGAGGAGATTAGGAAGCGTATAGAAGAAGCACTTGATTATTATGAGGGAGAACTGCAAATATTGGGTCCCGCTCTTTGCCCAATTTATAAAATAGGTAATCGTTTTCGTTATCAGTTGCTGTTAAAGAGTAATAATGAATTATTATTACGAAGCGTTGGAGCATATATTGCTGATAGCAGCCGACCTGATAATGTGAAAATTGAAATTGATATTAATCCAGTCAGTATGATGTAAGGAGGAAAACCATTGGCTGTTTATAAAATATTAGATGATACTCATGAAGTGCTTAGAGCTAAATCAGTGCCGGTAACAAATATTAATGCCGGCGTATTGAGAGTGCTCGATAATATGAAAGATACTTTATATGCCTTTGATGGGGTAGGGTTGGCTGCACCTCAAATTGGAATCTCCAGGCGCATAATCGTAGTTGATATCGGAGATAATTTCCTGGAACTAATTAATCCCCAGATAATCAGTATGAGCGGGGAATGCTCCGGACGGGAAGGTTGCTTAAGCTTGCCGGGAATTGTTGCTATGATTAACCGTCCTGCCAATGTAACTGTAAAAGCATTAAACCGGAATGGTGGGGAAATTGAGATAGAGGCCGATGATCCATTAGCCCGGGCTTTACAACATGAAATTGACCATCTTGATGGGATACTTATTACTGATCGGGCTACTTCTATCCGCCGTGAAAAGCCTTAATTCAGGAGGGTCCAATTTTGAAAATTATATTTATGGGTACTTCGGAATTTGCAGTACCTTCTCTGCAAGCAATCATAAATAATGGATATGAAATATTAGGGGTTGTAACGCAACCGGACCGCCCCCGTGGCAGAGGACATAAATTACAGCCAACCCCAATAAAAGTCTATGCTCAAACTTGTGATTTGCCAATTATGCAATTTAATAAAATAAAAAGTCAGGAAGCCATTGAATGGTTTCAGGTACTACAGCCGGAAATTGTGGTGGTAGTATCTTATGGGCAGATTATTCCGGCAGAAATTATTAATTTACCTGAGTATGGATGTATAAACGTACATGCTTCTTTATTACCCGAATACAGAGGAGCAGCACCAATACAAAGAGCTATAATGGATGGTAAAACCAGGACCGGAACTACTATTATGTACATGAATGAAGGCCTTGACACCGGTGATATAATAATGCAAACAGCCGTGGATATAGGAATTGATATGACTCATGGTGAATTGGAATCCATATTGGCAAAACAAGGGGCTGATTTATTAATTAAAGCATTACCGGCAATAAAATCCGGAAATATCAGCAGGGTAAGGCAGGATGATACACTGGCTTCTTATGCAGCTATGATAAAACCGGAAGACGAAACCCTGGACTGGAAACAGGATGCCTGGTCGTTACATAATCGTATTCGGGCTTTGAGTCCCCAGCCTGGTTGTTATACGGTCTATCAAGATGAGAAGCTAAAAATATTTAAAAGTCGCATGATATCAGCAGATGGGACAGGTACTCCCGGCCTTGTCTTTTCAGCTACTAAAGAGGGTTTTATTGTTGAAACCGGTCTAGGTACAATTGAGATATTGGAACTTCAGAAAGCTGGCAGGAAAAGAATGTCGGCGCGAGATTTTATGAACGGCGGGAATATAAAACCAGGAGTGTTAATGGGCTGCCAGGGGGAATAGTTTTGGAAACCAGGAAAAGGATTTATGTGGGGTTATTAAGTGCCAGCCTTTTAGTAATGCTTGCATTGGTTTCACTTATTTGGTTTGTGGTATCAAACCGGGATTTACTGCTCAACCAGATAGTGTTAATCATCTTGGCCGTATTGGCAATAATAATGATTGCATTTATGGGAATCGGGATAATTGCCATGGTTATTATGATTATTCGTTCCCGGACTATTCCATCATTAGAGACTATAAGCCGGGTGGTTAATGAATGGCTGTTTCCTATTACGCTATTATTAGGAAGAGCCTTGGGTATTCAAAAGGAAAAAATTCTTCGTTCCTTTATATCGGTAAATAATTATTTAGTAAGTTCAAAGTCAGAAACAGCCGCAAAAGGGAAAATTATGATTTTGGCACCGCATTGTCTGCAAAACTCCGAGTGTCAGCACAAGATTACGGTTGATGTTGAGAATTGCAAGGAATGTGGCAAGTGTAAAATTGGCGATTTGAAAAAAATTGCCCATGAACATGGGGCGGTTTTAAGGGTGGCAACTGGCGGAACATTAGCCCGCAAATATATAAAAGATACTCGTCCTGCAGCAGTAATAGCAATTGCCTGTGAAAGAGACTTGTCCATGGGTATTCATGAAACTAATTTAATACCGGTTATGGGAGTATTAAACTGCCGACCTAACGGACCCTGTTATAATACTGACGTAGAAATAGAAAAAGTTAATGATGCTCTACAGGTTATGAGCAAAGGAGGTTAAAAAACAATGTATTATTATTTAATACTTGTTCTTCCGGCATTTATTCTTTCATTATATGCACAGTTTAAGGTTAAATCTACTTTTAACCGTTATTCAGAGGTTAGATCAACCCGGGGTTATAGCGGTGCTGAAGTAGCGGCAACCATATTAAGAAATAATGGCATGTCAGGAAGCGTTGCTATTGAACCGGTAAGAGGAAGCCTTACCGATCATTATGATCCCAGTACCCGCGTGGTGCGGTTATCTGAAACTGTGTATGGAAGCAATTCCATTTCGGCAATTGGAGTTGCTGCTCATGAAGTGGGACATGCTATACAGCATCAGCAACAATATGGACCATTGGAACTTCGGCATAAAATAGTACCGGTAACTAATATTGCCTCATCTGCTTCCATGCCCATATTATTGATTGGTCTTATTTTTTATAATACTAATTTAATTTTATTAGGCGTTATATTATTTTCCGCAGTGGTACTATTTCACCTGGTTACTTTACCGGTTGAATTAAATGCTTCGCGCCGTGCAGTAGCTCAATTAAGTGATGCGGGAGTTATAACTAATAATGAAATACCGATGGTACAGAAGGTATTGGGGGCTGCAGCTTTAACTTATGTGGCAGCTGCTCTGGCGGCGATTGCCAACCTTTTATATTATCTGATGATTTTTGCCTCCGGTGATGATTAAATAATTAGGTGATGTAATAAATGAACAAGAAAAAAACAGTAATCAGCCCGGCCAGAGAAACAGCCTTAAATATATTATTTAAGGTATGTGAACAGGGAGCATATGCCAATATTACCCTGGAAAAACAAATGAGAAACTCTGATTTATCACTGGAAGACCGAAATCTGATTACCGAAATGGTTAACGGGACTATCCGTATGAGAAAGCACCTTGATTGGGTGCTTGCTCTGTTTATAAAAGGAGATATGAATAAACAGAATCCCTGGTTACGTAATATTTTGCGGATATCTGCCTATCAACTGTTATTTATGGATAAAATTGCAGAGTATGCCTGTGTTGATGATGCCGTAGAGTTAACGAGAAAGAAGGCAGGTTCGGGTCTTACCAGTGTAACTAACGGAGTGTTACGAAATATTATTCGTAATCGTGACCGTATTTCATTTCCGCAGGATACAATTGCTGATTTATGTAGTTATTATTCTCATCCCGAATGGATGGGAGAATTATTTATATCCCAATTTGGTGAAAGAACAACTAAAGATTTATTTATTTATAATAATAAACGGCCTGGACTGGTCATTAGAACTAATAGCTTAAAAATCTCCCGACCGGATTTATTGGACAAACTCAGGCAGGAAGAGGTAATATGTCATGCTGGCGATAATACCCCCTGGGGTATAGTGATTGAGTCATTACCTGTGCCAATAGACAAATTAAAAAGTTTTCAGGAAGGTGAATTTTATATTCAAAATGAAGCCTCAATGCTGGCAGCAGCTATAATAAATGCACAAAAAAATGAACTAATATATGATTTATGTTCCGGTATCGGAGGAAAAACTACACATCTGGGCGAATGCATGAAAAACCAGGGACAAATATTAGCAGTTGATATTTATAGCCGTAAACTATCTTTGTTAAAAGATAATTGCCTGCGACTGGGTATAACCAATGTAAAAACTGTGGTTGCAGATATATTGGAATTGGAAACTGATTTGAAGGCAGATAAGGTGCTATTGGATGCACCTTGTTCAGGATTGGGAGTTTTAAATAGACGCTCCGATTCCCGCTGGAATAAAAAATCTGAAGATATTAAGGAGTTGAGCCAATTACAATCCGCGATGTTGAATAAAGCAGCAAATTTGGTAACTATAGGCGGATATATAATGTATTCCACCTGTACAATTATAGAAGAAGAGAATACGCATGTTATAGAATCTTTCCTGGAACAAAACGCAAATTTCATTGCAGTTGATTTCGAATCCCAAATCAAATTTTTCCCATTGGATGAAATTGATACAGCACAAGCCCGACAGGGTATGCTTACCATTATACCGGGAAAATACGATACGGACGGTATGTTTTATGCCTTATTAAGGAGGATAGCTTAACTTTGAATGCAAAAAAGCAATTATTAGGCTTGAGTTTAACTGAACTGCAGGATTTTATTACTGAGCTAGGTCAACCTGCCTTTAGAGCTCGTCAGATATATAAATGGATATATGAAAAACAAACTGCTTCTTTCTATGAAATGACTGATTTACCCAGAGAGTTTCGACAACAACTTGATGAAATAGCGGTAGTATCAATACCGCGAGTATTAAAGCAAAGGGTTTCCAGTGATGGTACGCGTAAATTTTTAATGGAACTGGACGATAAGAAAAAAATTGAAATGGTTGTGATTCCACAATCTGCTGAAAAAAACACCCATTATTCGTTATGTATTTCTACTCAGGTTGGATGTCCGGTGGGATGCCAGTTTTGTGCTACCGGCTATTCGGGATTTCAGAGGAACTTGGAAGCACATGAGATGATTGGTCAATTTTTAGGTTCCAAACGGGAATTAATGAGACGGTTAAAGCAAAATAATGAAAATATTATTTCCAATATTGTTTATATGGGAATGGGAGAACCGTTTTTCAACTATGATCAGGTGCTAAGTTCAATTCGAATTCTGATTGATCCCCAAGGGGTTAATTTGGGGCAGCGGCATATTACCATATCTACTGCTGGCGAGGCGGCAGGAATCGAGCGTTTAGCCCGGGAGGACCTGCAGGTAACTCTGGCTATATCCTTACATGCCTGCAATGATGAATTACGGGATCAGTTGGTTCCATTAAATCGTAAGTATCCACTTAAAAGATTAATGCAGGCAGTTAGTAATTATATTGAAATTACTAATAGACGTGTAACTTTTGAATACATCATGTTAGACGAGATTAATGTTCATAAACAGGACGCACAACAATTGATAAAAAATGTAAAACCACTTCTGGCTAATGTAAATCTTATACCATATAATGAAGTGGAAACATTACCGTTTAAAAGACCGTCCGGGTACAATGTCCGCCAGTTTTATCAATGGCTGGTTGATGGCGGTTTAAATGTTACTATAAGAGAAGAACATGGCAGTGACATCGAAGCTGCCTGTGGCCAGCTATGTATTAAAGAACGCTAAAAACATAGCTGGTTAACCGCATATATTTATTTGGGGTGTTGGGGATGAAGGTTGTAGGTATTACTGATATAGGTTTAGTTCGTCAAAAGAATGAGGATAGTTTTCTGATTGATGAAAAAGCCGGACTTTTTGTAGTATGTGATGGTATGGGGGGACACCGCGCCGGTGAAATAGCCTCAGGCCTAACTATTAACGCTTTTAAGCAAAATAATTACGTAATAAAGTCTGATCCCGGACAATATCTGATTAATATAATTTGTCAAGCCAACACACAAATATTTGAGATGGGTCAGAATAACGCGGAATTCTATGAAATGGGTACAACGGTCACTGCTGCCATCGTAACTGACAACTTTTTGACAGTTGCCAATGTTGGTGACAGTAGTTTGTTCCTGATTCGTAATGCCGAAATAACCAAGCTTACTCACGATCATACCGTGGCAGAACAAATGGTTAATGATGGGGTACTGCATCGTGATGATATTCGTTCAAGTTCCTATAACCATGTATTAACCAGGGCTATAGGCATAGATGTTGATGTTGAAGTTGATATATTTGAACAGGAATTGCTGACAGATGATTTAATATTATTATGCAGTGACGGATTGACAGATATGTTAACTATTACTGAGATTGCAGATGTATTTAACAAAAACAAGCATAATATTGAACAAATCGCCGAACAATTATTAAATCTGGCCTTACAAAATGGTGGTAAAGATAATATTACTATAGTTCTTTTATGGTTTAATTAGGGGGTAATTGATTTTGCTGGGAAAGATTTTAGATAATCGTTATGAATTATTGGAGTTAATAGGTGAAGGCGGAATGGCAATGGTTTATAAAGCCAAATGCCATAGCCTGGATCGTATAGTTGCAGTAAAAATCTTAAAAGAAGAATATTCATGCGACAGTAATTTTGTATCAAAGTTTAAAACTGAAGCCTACGCAGCAGCCAGTCTTTCTCATCCCAATATTGTTAATATTTTTGATGTTGGTCAGCACGAAGATATTTATTACATTGTAATGGAATATATTGAAGGCCAGACCTTAAGCGATTATATATCATTACATAAACCTATGTCAGTTGAGAAAGCGGTAGATATTGCTGTAATGATTTGTGATGGATTACATCATGCTCATGAAAGAGGCATTATTCATCGTGATATCAAACCGCATAATATTTTAATAACCTCCAATGGTATGGTTAAAGTGGCTGATTTTGGTATAGCGCAGGCAATAACTAAAAATACGATTACATTTGGCGGAAATGTAATTGGCTCAGTACAATATATATCTCCCGAACAGGCTAAAGGTGAACCCCTTACGCGGGCTACTGATATATATTCTGTAGGATGTGTGCTTTACGAAATGCTCACCGGGCAATTGCCATATGAAGCAGAAAGCCCAATTACCATTGCTCTGAAACACATACACGATGAAACACCTTCGCCGAGGGCAATTAACCAGTTGATACCGGAAAAATTAGATCAAATAGTTGTTAAGGCCATGCATAAATTACCTGATAAGAGGTTTTCGACAACAGAAGAAATGCGTAATGCTTTACTTAATACTTATAGTAATGCAGGTCAACATACTAATAAAACAATGGCGGTATCTCCTGTAGATGAAGAACAGGGGGGGATTATGAGCAAAAGGAAATTACGCCCGCTGGGCACAATCATAATTATAGCCCTGATTGGTTTATTACTGGGGGTACTAACTCAAATTAACTGGTTTGGTAAGGAAGTGTCTGTACCGGAAGTAACAAATTTAAAAATTAAAGCCGCAGAAATGGAACTGGAAAAATATGATTTAGAAATGGAAATATCTTCAGAACAGTATAATGAAGAATTTGAAAAAGATACGGTAATATCTCAGGATCCTGCATCCGGGCAAAAAGTTAAAACTGGTCGCAAAATAAAAGTTATTATTAGCAAAGGCCCCGAAATGGCAGAAGTACCAAGAGTAATTGGGGCAGATATTGGTGAAGCAGAAATATTATTAACTAATGAAGGCTTTCAAGTAGGATTAACCGATAAAGTATTTGATGATAAATATGCAGCCGATTTAGTAACATCACAAAGTCCAAAAGCAGGTGAAATGGCAGAAAAAGGCAGCAAAGTTGATTTGATGATAAGTAAGGGAGAATCCGAAAGAATAACTATGCCTGATTTAATCGGCAAGGAGTTGGACGAAGCATTACAAACCCTTAAAGATAATGATTTGACGCGGGGACAAATCAAACGCCAGGAAAGTACCGAATATGTTGCTGATCAGGTCATTGATCAGGATACAGCACCTGGCGTGTTAATCGATGCCAAAACCAAGGTCGATTTGACGGTTAGTTCCGGACCAGGTCCGGTTGCTCAGACCAGAGCAATTCAATTTCAGCTGCCAGTTGAACAAGACTTTTATAAGGTAGCAATCAGGCTTACCGATGCCCGTGGAGAGCGGGAGATATATAATAAACTGCACAGTGCCGGTGAACAGATAAATGTTGCCGTTAGTTATGTTGGCAGTGCCACCATAAATATCCAACTGAACGGTAAACCTTATGACAGTTATAAGCTTTAGGGAGGTTTTATGGGCGAAACAGAGCGTGTTTCAGGAGTAGTACTAAAAAACTACAGTGGTTTTTATTATGTACAAACAGCTGACAGTACGATTTACGAATGCAAATTACGCGGAAAAATCAAAGAGCAGATTGTTACCGGGGACAGAGTTATTATCACTCCTTTGGTAAATGATAAAGGAGTGCTCGAAAACCTTGAAAAAAGGGACAATCTACTTTATCGGCCTAAAATAGCTAATGTTGATTTGCTTCTTATTGTTATGGCTTATGATCAACCAATCCCCAGTTTAAGCTTATTGGACAGATTAATAATGCTGGCCAATTATAATCGCCTCAAACCTATAATTATTTTAAACAAATCAGATATTAAAGCTCATGAAAATACCAACTTAATTCTAAACTATTATCCGCGGGCTGGATTCAAAGTTATCAGCGTATCAGCCTATAAACAAATTAATCTTAACTTGATAGATGAAGAGATTAAAGATAATATTGCAGTTATGGCCGGACCAAGTGGAGTAGGTAAATCAAGTCTTTTAAATGCTCTGTCCGAAAAACTGGATATTAAAACCCAAACGGTGAGCTCCAAAATCGGTCGTGGCCGCCATACTACCAGACACGTGGAGTTATATCCTTTGAGAACTAGTGGCTGGCTGGCGGATACGCCCGGGTTTAGTGTATTGGACATGCCGGTTATGAAGAGTTCTGAATTATCCGCATACTTTCCGGATTTTGAACCCTATTTTTCCAAGTGTCGCTTTAACAATTGTTTGCATAATCAGGAAACTGAATGTGGGGTTAAACAAGCAGTTACTGATGGAATTATATTATCGAGTCGTTACCAGAACTATCTGCAGATGCTTCAGGAAGTTATTCAGAAAGAGAGGTGTTATAAGTGATTCTGGTTGCTCCTTCTATATTATCGGCTAACTTTGCTCAACTGGGGAAAGATATTGGCAAAGCGGAAGAATCAGGAGCTGATTGGCTTCATATTGATGTTATGGATGGGCATTTTGTACCTAATCTTACCATAGGTCCGCAGGTAGTAGCGGATATTCGCCCCATTACCAATTTGATACTGGATGTTCATTTAATGATTGAGAAACCGGAGAGGTTAATTCCGGCCTTTTGTGAAGCCGGAGCGGATTTAATTACAGTTCACAGTGAGACCTGCCCCCATTTGCATCGCACTATTTATCAGATTAAAGAAAAAGGCATTATGGCGGGAGTAGCTATTAATCCGTCTACACCAACAGTGATGATTGAAAATATACTATCTGACATAGATTTGGTACTAGTAATGAGTGTTAATCCAGGTTATGGTGGACAGCAATTTATACCTGGTTCGGTTTCCAAAGTAGCAGCTCTAAAAAATAAGCTGGTTGAACAAGGTATATCTGCTTATCTGCAGGTAGATGGAGGTATTAATGCTCAAACCGGACTGGAAGTAGTAAAAGCTGGTTGCAATGTATTGGTAGCAGGATCTTACATATTTAAATCAAATGATATTAGTCAGGCAATTAATAGCCTTCATCAACTAGGCTAACTATTGACCGCCATCAGCATGAATGCTACTATAATGGCAAATGAATATTATTAAACTTTCTTCGGGGATGGGTGAAATTCCCTATCGGCGGTAAAGCCCGCGAGCCGGCAGGCAGGATTCGGTGAAATTCCGGAGCCGACAGTTATAGTCTGGATGGGAGGAGAGGTTTGGTGGTGTGTGAAAACATACCATAACTCTTGGTGTCTGAAACCCGATTTGATATCGGGTTCATTTTATTTAAGGAGCAGATAATTTGCACTACAGCGATGATTTAAAATATATGCATAGGGCTCTTGAACTGGCTATTGTGGCCAGGGGCAGGACACGTCCCAATCCGGTAGTAGGTGCAGTAATAGTAAATGGAGGAGAAATAGTCGGGCAAGGATATCACAAACAGGCCGGAACTCCTCATGCTGAAGTACATGCTTTGCAACAGGCAGGATTAAGGGCTAATGGGGCGACTTTATATGTTACTCTGGAGCCATGTAATCATTATGGTAAAACTCCTCCCTGTACAAAAGCGATTATTGAGGCGGGTATAAAAAAAGTCGTTGTTGCCACGCTGGATCCAAACCCGCGGGTATGTGGTCAGGGCATGAAAGCCCTAACCGAAGCAGGCATAGAAACCACGATTGGAATAATGGAAGCAGAAGCACAAAAAATTAACGAAGCTTTCTTTACAAAAATTATTAAAGGCAGGCCATTCGTTAGTTTGAAAGTTGCCATGACCCTGGATGGTAAAATTGCAACCTACAGCGGTAATTCGCGCTGGATAACCGGAGAAAAATCGCGTCATTATGTTCATGAGCTAAGAAATATTTATGATGTAATAATGGTGGGAATAGGTACAGTATTAATGGATGATCCTTTATTAAATACCAGACTAGGTGGTGTTGATAGTCGTGATCCTATCAGAGCAATAGTAGACTCAAACTTACAAATACCACTTGTCAGCCAGATTGTGAAAAGTGCCAAAGAACAACCTACTATGGTTTTTTGCAGTAAACAGGCTGATAAACAAAGTGAAGCACAACTGATAATCCAAGGCATAGAGGTAATACGCGTAAAAGGTGAAGCGGATAAACTGGACATTGAAGAGATAGTATCAATAATTGGGCATAAAGGTTATAACAGCATTTTACTGGAAGGCGGGGCAGGCCTTAATACTGCCATGCTGGAACAACGTCTGATTGATAAGTTATATTGGTTTATTGCACCCAAAATAATTGGTGGAAGTCAGGCACCGGGACCAATCGGCGGACCAGGAGTATCCATAATGGATGATGCTATTAAATTAGACTCAATATCAATAAATAGATTTGGTCAGGATATTATGATAACAGCTTATACAAGGTGGTGAAAAAAATATTTACCGGTATTATTGAAGAAATTGGCAAGCTGAAACGAATTAATCGTACAGCTCGTTCCTTTCAAATAGAAATTGAAGCTTCCAGGGTTCTGGAAGATGTCAAGCTGGGGGATAGTATAGCCGTTAATGGAGTCTGCCTGACGGTAACCAGCTTTAACGGATCTTCTTTTACGGCAGATGTTATGCCGGAAACTGTTGATCATACTAATCTAAAACATCTTTACACGGGAAGTCAGGTAAATTTGGAGAGAGCACTTAGAATTGGTGATCGTCTGGGCGGGCATTTAGTTCAGGGACATGTAGATGCGGTAGGGGTCATATTGCAAAAACAAAAACTGGATATCGCTATAATTTATCGAATTCAAGCTCCAGTTGATTTACTGCAGTATATTGTACCGAAAGGTTCAATAGCAATTGATGGTATTAGCCTTACAGTAATTGATGTGTTTCCGGATAGTTTTACGGTATCTTTGATACCGCATACCGCTCATCTCACTATTTTAGGTAAGAAGACACCCGGAGATTCGGTTAATTTAGAGAGTGATATAATTGGTCGCTATGTTAAGAGTTTAATGGCAGTAAAGGAAAGTGACAAGCAAAAGCAACTAAGTACAGGATTTCTAGCAGAAAACGGATTTATTTAAGGGGGTAATCAAATGCTTAACACTATAGAAGAAGCCATAAATGAGATTAAAGCCGGGAAGATGATAATTTTAGTTGATAATGAGGACAGAGAAAATGAAGGGGATGTTATAGTTGCTGCCGAAATGGCTACCCCGGAAGTAATTAATTTTATGGCTTCCTACGCCAAAGGATTAATATGTGTACCTATTATCGGCGAACGACTTGATGAGTTGGATATTCAGCCCATGGTGCTTGACAATACTGACAATCATGAAACCGCTTTTACAGTTTCGGTTGATTACAAGACTACTACAACAGGAATATCAGCCCATGAGCGGGCAGCAACCGTACAGGCTCTGATAAATGAAAACTCGCAACCAGGGGACTTTCGTAAACCGGGACATATATTTCCTCTGCGCTACAAAGAAGGAGGCGTATTAAGGCGGGCTGGACACACTGAAGGGTCAGTGGATTTGACTAAATTAGCCGGATTATATCCGGCAGCGGTGATTTGCGAGATTATGAACCCGGATGGTTCTATGGCCAGACTTCCTGAACTTTTAGAGTTTTCACGGGAACATAATATTAAAATAGCCAGCATTGCTGAGTTGATTGAATATAGAAGACGCAGTGAAAAATTGATTGTGCGCGTAGCTGAAACCAGGCTGCCTACCGATTTTGGATATTTTACAGCGCTGGCATATGAGTCTTTACTGGATGGGCAGGGACATCTGGCTTTGGTAAAAGGAGAATGGGAAGAAGACGAACCGGTATTGGTCAGAGTTCATTCTGAATGTCTTACCGGAGATGTATTTGGTTCCAATCGTTGTGATTGTGGTGATCAGTTAGCCAGTGCGATGACCATGATTGAGCGGGAGGGAAAAGGGGTATTGTTATATATGCGTCAGGAAGGAAGAGGTATCGGTCTGGTTAATAAAATCAGAGCCTATAACCTGCAGGACAGGGGACGCGATACTGTGGAAGCCAATTTGGAATTGGGGTTTCCTGAAGATTTGAGGGATTATGGGATAGGTGCTCAAATCCTGGTTGATCTGGGGATTAGGAAAATGAGATTAATGACTAATAACCCCAAAAAAATTAAAGGTTTAGAGGGATATGGCATGGAGGTAGTCGAAAGAGTACCCATAGAAATTAAAAGCAAAGATGAAAACCGACGCTACCTGCGGACCAAAAAAGAGAAAATGGGCCACCTGTTGGCAGGATTATAATACTATATAGGAGGAGTAATAATGAGCAAAGTATTTGAAGGAAAACTGGTTGGAGATGGGCACAAAATAGGCATAGTAGTATCCAGGTTTAATGAATTTATTACTAATAAATTATTATCCGGATGTATGGATGCATTAATCCGTCATAATGTAAGTCCTGATAATGTAGACATAGCCTGGGTACCGGGAGCTTTTGAAATTCCGTTTATGGCTCAAATAATGGCTGGTAAGGATTATGATGCGGTTATTTGTCTGGGGGCGGTAATAAGAGGAGCTACGCCTCATTTCGAGTATGTTTCCGCTGAAGTAACCAAAGGAGTAGCTCAAGTTGGTTTGAACAGTGGGATTCCGGTTATTTACGGGGTAATTACGGCAGATACTATTGAACAGGCAATTGAAAGAGCAGGGACAAAAGCTGGCAATAAAGGTGTTGACGCAGCAGTCTCAGCAATTGAAATGGTTAACCTCATTAAACAACTGGGGTAGTTTGAAATAGAGGCTTATTATTCAATACCATATAGAATCAAGTATATATTTATTGAGGCTATTCTGAAATTAAAGAATTCAGGATGGCCTTCATTGTTTTGTGAAATAAATTAATAAAACTGATAGAGAACAAATATGATTGATTATAATCATTTCATACCCTTCACACCTTGCCTTACAATATCTTTGTATGGTTGATTTATTATTATGCTTGCTGTAAAATGACCTATTGTAATCTTTTTTAATATAAAAGCCGGTAAGGAGTTGGACTTTATGGTGATAGGTGGATTATTGTTTATCCTGGTATTGGTCCTGGTCTTGCCATTTGCAGTTACGAAAATAGAAGAAAATCTGGAGCTGTTCTTGTTTATAATGGGTATTATGGCTGCTTTAATATCTGGCATCATGACCAGGGAATTGATTATAAAAGCTCTGGAAGAACCAATTATGATTGCTGCGGCAGTATTCATAGCCGGCTCGCTGTTCTTTTTACTTAGCCAACAATTTAAACATTTTATGAATAAAATCTTTACCATCATGCCACTTCCGTTAACCATCTTTTTAATATTAGCTCTGTTAGGTCTTTTATCCAGCGTTATAACAGCCATAGTTGCCTCAATTATTCTGGTAGAAATAATATTTCTGCTTCCTTTTGAACGTAAACAAAAAGTTATTATTTGTATACTGGCTTGTTTCTCGATTGGATTGGGGGCAGCCCTTACGCCTATTGGTGAACCGTTGGCCACTATAGCAATATCAAAACTTAATCAGGACTTTTTCTACCTGTTACGATTACTGGGGAAATTTATTATTCCTGGCGTTATAGTAGTCAGTTTGCTTGGTGCTCTTTATACTGTATGGATACTGCGGCCGAAATCATCTGAAGAGACAATTGATTTGCATTTAGAAGACAATGGCAATAATGAGATTGAAGAATTTAGAGAGGAAGATACCTGGAGGGGTATCATTATTCGTGCTCTTAAAGTTTATTTATTTGTGATGGCTTTAGTATTTCTGGGAGAAGGCTTTCAACCATTAATTGATAAGTATGTACTGACCCTGGATTACAGAATATTGTATTGGGTAAATATGATTTCAGCTGTGTTGGATAACGCTACCTTAACTGCTGCTGAAATTAGTGTCCAAATGAGCGTCATGCAGATAGAAGCCATTTTGATGGGGTTATTGATCAGTGGAGGAATGCTTATTCCTGGTAACATACCCAATATTATATCTGCTTCAAAACTTAGAATTACCAGTACAGAATGGGCTAAATTCGGGATTCCTTTTGGTTTGGTAATGATGGCAGTGTATTTTGTGATTTTATTTTGATAAAAGACAAATAAGCCTGGCCTGCTTCTGTTGTTTGAACCTGACTTTAACTGATTTAACCTGACGGTATAAAATTTTGATGACCTTATTATAATGCACATACAGAAAGCTGCTAACCTATTACAGTTAGCAGCTTTTATTAATTGTGATATTCGATTCTAGTAATCAAATGCTCCAGCGGGAATTTCCAGTGCGGATGCATCGCCTTCTTTTACGATGTCAGCGATAGTCCATACCTGAGGAACCACATTGTATAAATAGTATCTTGCTGAGTAGACTTTCCCGGTATAGAATTCGTAATCGTAATGTTCGGGTCCAACTTCTTCGGCACGTTTTTGAGCAATCATGGCTTGTTCCAGAATACACCATGCACCATAGACGATGGAACTGGCAGTAAGGATTCGGCGGGAATACAGAGGCATCATATCAATTTTTCCTGCACCCATGAATCCTATAATAGCTGACTGCAGTTCTGCCAGGGCATCAACTGCTTTACCGAATTTTTCGAATTCCTTTTCGAATCCGGCGGCATTCTTGTTGGCATCCGCAAATGCTTTAACTTCTGCATACCATTTAGCATATACGGAACCTTTTTTCATGGTCCATTTGCGGCCAATATAGTCTAAGGACTGGATATAGTTGGTGCCTTCCCAGATGGAGTATATTTTGCAGTCACGAGCGATCTGGGAAACCGGATATTCTTCGCAAAATCCGTATCCACCATAAGCCTGGATAGCTTCACAGCACAGATTCCAAACTTCGTCGGTGGGATAAGCTTTGGTCATTGGAGTTACGATTTCGATGAAATCGTTGGCTGCCTGTCTCTTTTCCGGATCCGGATCCTTGGCACGGATATCAAACATGAAGAAAGTCTTCATGATCATGGCCCGCATTACCTCGACCAGAGCTTTTCCATTTAACAGGGTGCGGCGGATATCCGGATGTTGAATGATGGGAACACGTGGGCCCTTCATATCAGTCAACGGACGTCCCTGGATACGTTCTTTGGTATAGTCACGGGCATTGTAAACCGCATTGGCGGAACATGCCAGCCCCAGCAGACCGGTTCCCAGACGGGCAAAGTTCATGCATTGGAACATCTGTGCCATACCTTTGGCTTTGCCGTCTTCTCCTGGAGGATCGCCAATTAAATAGGCACGGCAGTTATTATTTTCGCCCATGGCCAGAGAAGCCGTAGCCGAACCAAATTGTCCCATTTTGTGTTCGATACCGGTACACTGAACATCATTGTCTGTCAGAGTTCCGTCATCTTCTACCCAATATTTCGGAACGATGAACAGCGATATTCCGCTGGTGCCTTCCCGAGCTCCTTCGACTCTGGCCAGGTACAGATGAATGATGTTTTCAGTAAAATCATTGTCTCCGCCGGTGATGAATATTTTACTCCCTTTGATTTTGTAAACACCAGGCACATCAGTGGGATAAGCTTTGGAGAGAATATCCCCAACATCGGAACCCGCAGTGGCTTCAGTTAAACACATGGTTCCTGCCCAAGTTCCATCCATCATCTTGGGAAGGAATTTTTCCTTCAGTTCTTCAGAAGCAAAGGCTTCAATCAGTTCTGCAGAGCCGGTAGTCAAACCAATATAGGGCATGAAAGCCGGATTGCCGGCTGCCAGCATCTCGGTACAGAAGGCGAAGAGGAATTGCGGCATGGTCAAAGCATCTTCGCCAAAGCCGATATTGGCAGTTCCCCAGCCATCCTGCTGCAGTTTGTGGAACAGAGGACCAAAGGTAGGTGGTGTGGTTACTTTGCCATTGGCAAAGCTGCAAGGATTAGCATTTCCATCTTCATTACTGGGTTCAATGATTTCTTTGACCATTTTACGGAAAGGTTCTAGAATGGATTTTACATCATCCTTGGAATAATAATCAGCAAAATCTTCGTAAGCAAATACTATTTCAGTGGGCAGCCACTCCTGGGCTATAAATTCGAAATCACGAGTGTTCAAATAAGCAAAATTAGACGCCATTCAATAATACCCCCCAAATTTCTGGAATTGAGTAGTCAATTCCTTCATAATAAGATTCCTGTTGTCTACGGTTTCCTATAATAATTTTTATATCTCACCTCCTATAAAATAAGCAATTGTTAGATACATTTTATCTACCAGTAATTAAAGTTACCATAAATTATAACATATCGGAATTTTTAGAAGATAGCCTATATATTTAATTACAAAAGGCATTATCGACACTCCTTATAATTATTTCTCCATCTATTAATGTAAATCCTGTTTTAAAGGAGCAAAGTTTTAAGATTATTTTTAGAATTAATGATTGATGCCACTGCAAAAATCTGGTTTGGATGTATAAATATGAAGGAATCCTGGTGAGGGAATATTTATACATCCAAACTGGCGCAGTATACCTTTTTGCAGTGGCATCATAATTCAGTTATAAAGAGATACACCCACTGCAGCAAGTGTATCTCTTAAAATAATATAAACTTATATTAACAATAAATTAAAAAGCCAGCACGCAACTGGGGTAATTATCTTTCAGGTACTTGGCAATTTCAGGTGATTGCAAAGCTGCTCCCAGTGCCTTGATAGTATCTTTGTAAATGATGCTAAGTTTTACAACCTGCCGGGAGGGTCTTTCTGCAATATAATTTTAGTTACGAGGCCACCTCGAACCTGAAATACTATACAGCGATTATTATCATTGCCATAAACTGCATCAAAATCATGCAGGTTGTCAACTTTATGCACCGAGGCGTAAGACTGACCATACTTGTCCACCACGGAATCAAATGATTCGCCAACCTTGGCCCCTCGGGCAGTAATAATTTGATCATCAGATATATGCATTTTATGCAAAATATCACTATGTTCAGTAAAAGTAAACAGACAGTCTAAATCATTCGGGGAGTATATGGTACTAAGACCTAGAATCTCCCCATGCGGAAATACTTTTAATACGTCTGCACTGGCAGAACTGCCAATCTTCAGAGTATTATTGTTGTACGTAAACATGAAATCAGTATCTTCCAGCTCGATACTCTGTTGCGGATATTCAGTCACAAGTTTAGCTTGATTTTGTGAAATATAAACACCAAAGATAAAAACCAAAACTGCAATTATTATTACAACAGTGAATTCTTTACGAAACATACTCATAATACTCCTTTTCAGTTGAAGATGATTAATTTACAGTCAATACTAATAAAACTCCAATAAAGACTATTGTATTAGCTTTTCTCATTTATAATATTATACTGGGAAGGTAAAAGGAAGAGGGTAATACTTTGAAATCACATTATGAAACTAGACGGGAATGGGGAGATAAAAGATATCATAGTTTAAACTTTTTTCTGCGGGAAAAATTTGGACATAAAGTTTTTAAAATTCCATTAGATGCCGGGTTTACTTGTCCAAATCGTGATGGAACCCTATCCACTCGAGGGTGTTTGTTTTGTAGTGCTGCAGGTGCAGGGGACTTTGCCGGTAATCGGGAAGATAGCATTAGTCAACAGTTTACTGAGGTAACCGAAACTATGCATAAAAAATGGTCCGAAGGAAAATATATTGCCTACTTTCAAGCCTTTACCAATACTTATGCACCCATTTCTGTACTCAGAGAACTATATTATAAAGCTTTACAGCAACCCGGGGTAATTGGCCTGGCTATCGCTACCCGTCCGGATTGTTTAAATACGCAAGTTTTAGATTTACTGGAGGAAATTAAAGCACAAACCTACTTATGGGTAGAATTAGGCTTGCAAACTATTCATAAAAAAACTTCTGACCGCATGAATCTACATTATAATTGTGATAATTTTCAAGTGGCGCTAAATAATTTGAAAAATAGAGATATTCCTGTGGTAGCGCATATTATATTGGGCCTTCCCGGAGAAAGTCATATAGAGATGCAGCAAACCGGTGAATGGTTGGCGAATCAACCCATACAGGGTTTAAAAATCCACCTGTTACATTTAATGAAAAACACTCAACTAGCCTATGAATATAAAAATAGACCATTTCACTTTCTTACTCAAAGTGAATATGCAGATCTGGTAATAGATTGTTTGGAAATTCTATCTCCGGATGTGGTTATACATCGCTTGACTGGCGACAGTCCACGCGCTTTATTGATAGGACCTGAATGGAGTCTTAATAAATGGGAGACTCTGAATTATATTGATCAAAGATTACTGGAACGGGATACCTGGCAGGGGAAATATTTTAACACCGATATTTCTGCTTTATAATACGGGCTGCAAATAGCTTCTACAGTCCTTTTTATAGCTTGACAATGACTTTCACCATATAATATAATTGTCATTGCTGAGAACACAAAGTTCTTCTGCGGCAGTGGCGGAATCGGCAGACGCGCTAGATTCAGGTTCTAGTGCCCGTTCGGGTGTGGAGGTTCAAGTCCTCTCTGCCGCACCATATGAATAATTTGGGAGGTTTAGACCTCCCTTTTCCTGTTTCTGAACTAAAACAACAGGTATAATATGGTAATTGTGTTTGCACATAATTGTATGATTAGTACAATGATGTTAAAATTATATTATAATTTGATGCATGATCTTTGATAAGAGAATAGAACATCTGGCACTCCGTTTCTAACACGGGGAGGATGATATAAAGGTGCAAGAAACTAAAAAAGTTACTGCAGTATTTGTTGATTATGACAATTGGTTTTGGCATATACATAATAAAAATGCCACTAATGACATAGACGACATATTTAAAATAATTAAGGATTATTCAAGTATTGCTCATCTCTCAATTTATGCAGATTTCAGTCATGATTTCATAAAAGCTGAAAAAGCAAGATTAGATTTAAAATATCCTCGAATGATTCACGATTGTGGTTCTTATTCTGATAACAATCAATTTACCAGGAAAGATTTAACCGACTTCTATTTATTAGATGACATTTATCAAACTTTATTTACTAATCCCAGAATAGAGCAGTTTATTTTGGTGGTGGGGGATGGACATTTTCACAGTGCCATAAGTCATATTAGAATGTTTCACCAAAAGATTGTTGGTGTATATGCTTTAAAAGGAAGTCTCAGTCCACTGATAAAGAATAATGCTGACTGGTATATTGAGATTGAGCCGCAATACAGTCATGATTTTAGCAAAATATTAAGCACTTTAAAATTTAACGAAGAACGTAATTTCTTTTCCTTTTTTAATTCAAGCGTAAATCTTAGCAGTAGATATCATAATACGGACCGCAACGAAATTGCACGGGCACTTTCCTATTTAATAGAACATGAATATGCACAACAGGAAAAAGTTGAAGTACCTGGGGAAGGTGAAAGACAAGTAATTAAAGTTGACTGGCTAAAAGTTACGCAGGATGGGTTATGGAAATAATAAACGAAATATAATAATGTTATGGGAGGCCAGATTTATCTATTCCTTAAAATCAGGAGTTAAAAAGTACCTGATTACTTTATAATTAAGCAACTTTTACAAATTATCAATAACCGTTATAAAGATATAATGAATAGCCAGAGCCAGTATCACAGTAAATATTAAAAGTATTACTGCCGCCTTGTTTCTTAATATCCATTGCCATACTCTGTCCATTCAATTATCACCTCTATACTAATTCTCGACATATATTTTATAGCGATTGGCCTTTTCATCCCAATCCGTATCAATAATATTATAACGATTTTCATCATATTTTAACGTACGATTTATTAATGTATATATTTCATCAAACCACTGCAGACGGTTATCATCAATAAAATATATGTTGGAATTATCCAAATAGCGGTAACTGCCTTCCAGATAAACAGCAACTTCTTCATAATCCCAACTGGTTTTTACATTATCCAGATAGAAAAATATAGTGGATTTATCTATGTAATCATCTTCTTCTGTAGCAACTACTAATTGACGATTGTTTGCATTATAATACATTGAAGTTATGGTTTTAGTCTCCCGGCCAAATTTAATCCGTATATTGGCAGCATCAATATCATAAATGTTATTGCCAAGTTTAATACGATTTCGGGATAATATTTCAATCTCATCCCAATCGTATGCAGTGCTGCCCCGCAGGATTTGAACCTGGGCAGGTGAATAATTGCGATTGTCAATTCTTATATTTTCATAATATACATTGGCACTATCAGGTAGTAAATAATCAGTTTTTTCCCCGGATGAATCATTTAAGCAGATTTTGTTCTTTGATATCTGGTACAGCAAACGTGAACATATAGTAGCAGCCTGGGCACGAGTTACCTGGCTATCCGGTCTAAAATCACCTGAAGGATAACCGGATAAGAGACCCTCACTATAAGCAGTGTATATGTAGCCATAATAAGGATTGCCGGTAAGCACTTCGCCATCATTAAAGGGCAATGAACCATATACCGGTGACATTTGCAAACAGCGCACGGTTAAGGCGGCTATTTCGGCACGGTTGATTGCCTGATCCGGAATGGGTCCATAGGGATATTCACTGGTTATTATAATACCGTGTTTAATTGCCTGTTCAATCTGGGGTTGTGCCCAGTGTGAAGAAATGGTTGAATAATTAGCAGAAGATTTTATTTTCAGGCAGGACATCAGCAGAGTTACGAATTCTGCCCTGGTCATTACCTGATCTGGTCGGAAGGTCCCGTCCGGATATCCTTTCAGATGACCAGCCATTGACATAGCCATTATATTGCCATAAGCCCAATGGTTATCTATATCATTGTATGCCACTGCATCTTTAGTTGAAAGGCTGACAACCAAAATAATAATAATGACTATGGAAATTATTCTCTGGTAGAGTTTCAAACAGTATACCTCCCTGACAAATAAAGAATGCCAAAGTTATTATTCAGTATAACATTGAATAACTTAAAAATTTAATAAGAAGAGATTTTAGACTGGTTTTGTATAAAAGAAATTTAATATATACTTATTATTGGAGGGTGATTTAAATGGAAAGTATTAAAATTAGTTTCGAAAAACTGGTTGACTGGGCCAGGATTCCCGAATATGAAACCAAAGGTGCAGCAGGTTGTGACATTAGCATAGCTTTACAGGAAGAAGCAGTATTATATCCTCATGAGGTTAATGCTTATCCTACCGGTTTTGCGATTAAAATACCGGATGGCTATGAAGCCCAGATTCGCAGTCGTGCAGGAATGGTAAAGAAGGGAATAGCAGTAGCTAATGCTCCAGGAACTATAGATAGTGAACATCACGCCGAAGTAATTCTATTACTGGTCAATATATCAGATAAGCCGGTAAAATTATTTCCCGGACAAAAGGTAGCCCAGATGGTATTTCATCCGGTGGTAAGAGCGAGTTTTATTGAATAAAATGGATTGTATTTTGCACAGTATGAAATAATTTACCAATAGCAATTTTCTGTATTGTTTAAAAAGAATTGTTTTTTTAGGATTCCTCATAAAGGTTTTTTATCGAACAGGAGGCTAATAATTGAACAAGTTTAGACTGAATAGTGAAGATACGGTTCTGCTGGTTATCGACCTGCAGGAGAAATTAATGAAAGCCATGGATCAATCAGAAAATGTATATCGATATACCAACTTATTGCTGGATACAGCCAAACAACTGCAAATCCCGGTAATTGTCTCCGAACAATATCCGCGTGGACTGGGAAGCACAGTAGAGCAGATTTGTGAACATCTTTCTGAACATCAATTAATTGAAAAAACTACTTTTTCATGTGGTGAACCATTATTAATTAAAATAGCTGATTTAAAAAGAAATACAGTTATTGTAACTGGCTCAGAAACCCATGTGTGTGTATTTCAGACCGTCACAGATCTGCTGGATAAAGGTTATAATGTGCATGTCGTAAGGAATGCTGTATGTTCGAGGTTTAAAGATGATTATAAAAGTGGACTTGAATTGATGAAGGAAGCCGGTGCAATTATTACTAATGCCGAGACAGTTGTATTTGATTTATTAAAACAGTCGGGGACACCCGACTTCAAAGCAATATCACCCTTGATTAAATAGTTGTGTATACAAATTCTTGACAAATGATACTAAAGAACCTATAATTACTCCTTGGGTGCGTTTTAAGAGAAACATGATAAACCCTTGATACGGCATTGAAACGATGCCGTATTTCTATTGTAAGCCATACGAGGAGTGAAGAATAGAAATGTTAAAAGATTTGAGGAATATTGGGATTATTGCCCACATAGATGCGGGTAAAACCACCACTACGGAGAGAATTCTATATTATACCGGTCTGACTCACAAAATGGGAGAAACTCATAAAGGAGATAGCGTTATGGATTTTCTCCCGTATGAAAAAGAACGTGGTATAACGGTTGCTTCTGCTGCAACCAGATGTATCTGGAAGGATACCGCTATTAATATTATTGATACACCCGGACATGTTGATTTTACTGCCGAGGTTGAAAGAAGCCTGCGAATTCTGGATGGTGTAGCTGTTATTTTCTGTGCCAAGGGCGGAGTAGAGCCACAGTCTGAAACAGTATGGCGTCAAGCTGATCGTTATTCCACCCCGCGCATAGCGTATATTAATAAAATGGATGCTGTTGGTGCGGATTTCTTTCGCGTAGTTGGGCAAATTGAAACTCGGTTGGGTGCTACGCCATTAATATTAACTCTGCCTGTTTTTGAGGGTGATGACTTTACCGGTATCATAGATCTTATCACCTTAAAATACTATACTTTCGGTGGAAAGCTGGGAAATGAAATTAAGGAATTTGATATTCCCGCTGCACAGCAGGCCGAAGTAGATAAATGGCGACTTAATCTTGTCGAACAATTAGCCCAGGAGAATGAAGAGTTATTAGAACTTTATTATGACAATAAACCGCTTCCGGCAGAACTATTATTTGCAACTATTCGTGCCTGTACGCTACAAAATATGCTGGTGCCAGTTATATGTGGAAGCTCGTATCGTAATATTGGAGTGCAAATTCTATTAGACGCTATTGTTAATTATTTACCGTCTCCGTTGGACGTTAATCCAGCAACTGCTATTAATGGCGATACTGGTGAGGAGTTTAAAATCAAACCGGATGCAGATAAGGATTTGGCGGCTCTGGTATTTAAAATTGTCAGCGATCGCCATGTAGGTAAGTTGGCGTTTGCACGTGTATATTCAGGTACCTTGAAGGCAGGCACATATGTTATGAATAGCACAAAAGAGAAGAAAGAGCGAATTGGCCGGTTAGTAAAAATGCATGCCAATCATCGCGAAGAGACAGAAGAAGTCAAAGCCGGAGATATCGTAGCCATTATAGGATTAAAAGATGTTGGAACCGGAGATACCCTTTGCTCTGAAAACAATCCTGTATGGTTGGAATCTATTAATTTCCCTGAACCGGTTATCCAAATTGCCATAGAGCCGAAAACCCAGTCAGATCAGCACAAACTTAGCGAAGCGTTGGCTCGTATTGCCGGAGAAGATCCGACTTTTAAAATTAGTTATAACAAAGAAACTGGTCAGACTTTGATTTCCGGTATGGGTGAATTGCATTTGGAAATTGTATCGGAACGACTGTCCAAAGAGTTTGGAGTTGATTTTAATATAGGACAGCCGCAGGTAGCCTATAAAGAGACAATTACCCACAGTGCTGAACACACTACCCGCTATGTAAAGCAAACCGGCGGAAAAGGCCAATTTGCCCATGTAGTTTTGCGTCTGGAACCGGGCGAAGGATTTGAGTTTGTAAATAAGATTGTCGGTGGGGCAATTCCCCGTGAATATATTCCGGCAGTCGAAGCTGGAGTCAGGCAAGCTCTTGAAGAAGGCGTAATCAAAGGGTACCCGGTTGTAAATGTAAAGGCAACCATATTGGATGGTTCTTATCATGAAGTAGACTCCTCAGAACTGGCATTTAAGAATGCTGGAATGCTGGCTGCCCGTGAATGCCTGAAAATGGCTGGACCACAGTTGCTTGAACCAATTATGAAGTTGGAGATTACATCACCGGAAGAGTTTACCGGAAATATTATAAACAACATCAGTAACCGCAGAGGCAAATTGGAATCAATGGAGATGGAGAATAGTACGCAGGTTATCAAGGGGTGTGTTCCTTTGGCAGAGTTGTTTGGATATTCAACGGTTCTTCGTTCTTTAACGCAGGGAAGGGCCGGGTTTTCCATGGAGTTTTCTCATTATGAAAAAAGAACGGTAGCGTCATAAGTTTAAAATAATCAGTTTTAAATAATAAGCTACAAAAGGCAGAACCTCGGGTCTGCCTTTTGTATCGAATATTATAATAACTTCTATCAGGGAGCAGTTACAGAAGCATCCAGAGCAAATTTAAGTACTTTAGTTAAATCCTTAACTTCCTCGACAGATATATTTCCTGATAGAGTAGCCGCATAACCAACCCCATTAATCTCGAAAACAATTTCATTGGGATTTGATTCCGGATTTACTCTAGCTTCATCTCGAGATAAATTATCAGATAGCATAGCAGTTTTTATATCATCAGATTTTGATTGAAGGTTAGTAACAATGACCGATAATTCCCTTTGCCCGGCATCACGATAAGAATATTGGGCTGTCCGGTTATCTATTCTATCAGCATTGGTGAAACAATAAGATGCCGGAATATTAACAGGATAGGGGAACTCAGCATTAGCAGGAGCGGCTGATATTGGAGCTGGAACAGCACTAACCGATTTACGACTGGGAGTGGCAGACTCAGTATGATTATCTGTAACTTGATTATTGGCAATGGGCGCAGAGTAATTTAAAGCCATGGCTACTTGTTGAGGTTCTTTAGATGTTTTATCGGTTGGTTCACTTACAGTACCTGCACAATCAAAGAATTGTTTCTCAGCTGAATTTCCCGGAACAGCTTTACCACTATCCACAATCTTAACAGTATTTGCCCGGTTTCCGACCAGGGCTTCGTCTTTCATTATAATTTCAGGTTGATCAGCAACCTGCAACTGCTTCTCACCAGGTATTAACTGCGGGGCTATTACTATCATAAGCAGCACAATTGCCATAAGGGCTGCAGTCCATGCCAGATCACTAATTTTAAAACGTGAAGGGATCGTTTTATGATAAGCAACTGTACCTGACATTCTTGGACTCAGGTTTTCCATTACTTTATCAGTAAAATTACCAGATAAAGCGGGAATAGTCGATTTATCAGATAAAACTTCATTTTCTAATTGAGTAAGTTCTGCTTTTAACCGGCATGGTTCACATTCACGCAGATGGCTTTCAATTTCATTATGAATATCGGGGGACAAACGATTATCACAAAAATCATATATATAACGATCAACGTGCTGACATTTCATGAAATCCCCCCCTTTCAGATAGTTTACTCATTAAAACTTTTCGTAAAGCTTTTCTGGCCCGATGAATTTTAACTTCTACATTTTCTTTACTAACCCCTAAAATTTCAGCGATTTCCTGATTCTTTAAGTCCATTTGGAAGCGCAGGGTTAGAACCGCCCGGTAGCCTTCTGGAAGTTCCATAAGGGCACTATTAATAACCTCAGCCAATTCCTTTCGTTCAAATAATAGCTGTGGGTCAAAATCATTAATCATTGAATAATTATCATAAGCTTTGCCAAAACTCTCATCAAAACTTAGATTAACCACATTTTTCTTTTTCCGTAAAGAACTAATGGCAGTATTTACTGCAATACGGTGTATCCAGGGGCTTAGTTTTTTCTTGCGGTCAAATTGGTACATCTTTTCGTATACCAGGATAAAGACTTCCTGACTAATATCTTCTGCCTCCTGATACTGACCTACCAAACGGTAAACCACATGAAATATGGAATTTTTATAGCGGTTAACCAGCTCTTCAAACGCAGCGGAATCTCCGTTCAGAATTCTGGCAGCTAGCATTTCATCAGTTATCAACTGTTCCAGCTCCTCAACTACGTTCACTTAATACTACGACAAACTTATCAACAGCTTACACTAGTATTATGGAAAATGATAGATGAAGGTCTGTGTGAAATATATATATGTTAAACTATGAATATAAAATATTGCTAAGGGGTTTATCATGCAATACCAAATGGCTAAAACGGGCAGAATAATCAATAAAAGTGATCATGGAAAAGAAACATTTAAATGGATAAGTAACTGTGCAGTTAATACTGTTATCTTACGGTAATGAGTTATGAAAATTATTGTTGATGCTGATGCCTGTCCGGTAAAGGAAACAATAGTTAAAATTGCTGGTAAACATCAATTGCCGGTTATTATGGTGTCCAGTACTGAACATTTAATTACCACCCCGGGAACTGAAATTGTAATGGTGGACAATTATTCCCAATCGGCTGATATTTATATTGCCAATCATTGTCAGCCTGGAGATATAGTGGTTACGCAGGATTATGGATTGGCAGCTATTGTTATGGCTCGTGGGGCTAATGCTATCAATCCATTTGGAAATATATATACTGACGATAATATTGATCGATTGCTTATGCAAAGATATCTAAACCAGAAAGCGCGTAAAGCCCGGGAAAAGACTAGCCGTACAAGTCCGCGTACGCGGGAAGACAACAATCGCTTTGAATTCGAATTGAATAAATTGGTAAAAGCCATTGAGAAGTAAGCTATAATATGCCATATTACTTGAGTATTAAATAGTGCAGGTTTATAATTTATGCATTAAGCGGAATGAAAGGAGTTTACTTATGTCTGATCAATGTAAGACTTGTCCCAGTAATGCAGGATGCTCATCGGATCCTGGTACTTGTGGTGTAGAAACCGAAAAAAACCTTCTCGGTGCATTGAATAATATCAAGAATGTTATTGTAGTAATGAGTGGTAAAGGTGGAGTAGGGAAATCATCGGTTACTGGCTTATTAGCTACCTCATTAGCGCAGAGGGGTAATAAAGTTGGTATACTCGATGCTGATATAACCGGACCCAGTCAGCCAAAGGCATTTGGATTGGGGAAAGAAGTTAGTCTTCGTGCAGGGGAATATGGCATTATACCTCCTGAGTCAAAAACAGGCATCAAAATTATGTCTATAAACTTTTTCCTTCCCAATGAAGATGACCCGGTAATATGGAGGGGGCCTTTATTGGCAGGTGCAGTTAATCAATTCTGGGGCGAGGTAGATTGGCGTGATCTGGATTACATGATAGTAGATTTACCTCCCGGTACCGGGGATGTACCTTTGACCGTATTACAATCTATACCGGTTGATGGCATTGTAATTGTATCTTCGCCACAGGACCTGGCTTTTATGGTGGTAAAGAAAACGATAAAAATGACGCAAAAAATGAATATACCCATTATAGGTATTATTGAAAACATGAGTTATGCTATATGCTCACATTGCCATGAAAAGCTTGAATTATTTGGTAAGAGCAAGGGAGAAGAAGTTGCCCGTGAAACCAATGTGTATTTCCTGGGCGGTATCCCCTGGGATGCATCGTTCAATGCCCTGGTCGATGAAGGTCGGATCGAAGAATATGATACCAAACCAGTGGCTGAAATAGTGGATAAATTAATTCAAAAGCTGTCCAGCTTAAAAAGCTAAAGATTGACCCGGAGAGAATAACATGGATTGACCGGAGCAATTATGCATAATCATCTATTCTAAAAAAGATAATTTATTATTATTCACTCAAACCTTCAAAAATTGTGTATAATTTTACTATATTCAATCGTCAATAATTTGGTTTGAATAAGTTTGTGACGAGCGGATTGGAGGTTTGATTATGATTACAAAACTGTTTATGGAATTAAAGACTTTATTTGCAGATTTGGCCTCAACCTTAATTTTGGGTAAAAATCAGGACGCAGCAGAATTAGCCTTGGTACTATCTGAAAAAAGCAGAAATCTTGCTGAGGAACTTGCTAAATAGATTAAGTATGACTTAAAAAAGCCACTACATCATGTAGTGGCTTTCTTTCTAGTTATTTGTTATAAGTACTTATAATTGCGGGGAGAATACTAAGACTCAAAATGAGAAACACGCAGGGCAATTGCTGGAAAAATCACAAAATTAGAACATTATTTCTTTTACCCGCCATAATCAAAGAGTTACCATAGTACAATAACGGATAATATAATTGCATATAATCAAATTTTGTTGCATCTTATTGCATTTATGGTATTATTACATAAAAAGCTGTGTAACAAATTTGAATGTTTGCTACATTGACATTGCAAGGGAGGACAGGTTTTATGTATTCAAAGGAATATCGGGAGAAGTTGACAACGCCGGAAGCTGTTGCTGCCAGGGTTCAATCGGGGGATTATGTTAAACTTGGCTATTTTAATGGCAAACCGGTAACCCTAATGGCGGCGCTGGCCGATCGACACGAGGAACTGAAAGATGTTAATCTGGTAGGCACGGCTATTGTACCACCGGTACCGGAAGTATTTAAATATCCGGATAGCTTTAATTTTATTGACTGGCATTGGTCAAAATTAACGCGTATGATTAGAGAACATGTTGATAATTTGACTTATGCACCAGTCTGCTACCATGCTTGTCCTGAGTTTGTTCGTAATGGTACCGTTTGCGGAGGCAACCAGATTAAACATGTCTGGCAGCGTGTGGCTCCCATGGATGAACATGGTTATTTCAACTTTGGAACAAATAACTCAGAGTCTCTTGCCAGTTTTGAAGTTGGAGGCAACAGATGCGTAGAAGTTAATAAGAGTACCCCCATATGTTTGGGCGGTAATCAGGAAAGTGTCCATATCTCAATGGTTGACTTCATTGTTGAAGCACCTGATGATCAACAAGTCTTTGCCGCACCGGAAATACCACCTCCAACTGATGTGGAAATGAAAATAGCTGACCATTTATTGGATTATATTATTGATGGCAGTTGCCTGCAGTTAGGCATTGGCGGACTGCCCAATGCTATAGGTATATTACTTAAAAATACGGATATTAAGAATCTGGGCGTTCATTCGGAAATGTTTGTTGATGCTTATATTGATATGATAGATTCAGGGCAAATTAATAATTCCCAAAAGCAAATCGACAGACATAAATCAACCTATACTTTTGCTCTTGGAACGCAGCGATTATACGACTGGATGAATTACAATAAAGGTCTGGCCTCCTACAATGTTGATTATATCAATCATCCTTCCGTTATTAGCCGACTTGATAATATGATTTCCATTAACCAGGCAATTTCGGTTGACCTTATTACACAAATTAGTGCCGAAAGCTCGGGATACAAGCAAATTACTGGTAATGGTGGTATGACTGACTTTATTATCGGTGCTCAATGGTCTAAAGGCGGCAAGAGCATCATATGTTTACCTGCTACTCATACTGATAAAGACGGTAATCTGGTTTCCCGTATTGTTCCTACCTTCCCCCTTGGTACCAGCGTGACTGTTTCACGCCATCTGGTAGATTATATTGCAACTGAATACGGGGTTAAGAAAATGAAAGCTCAGAGTCAATGGGCAAGAACAGAAGCGATTATTGAATTGGCTCATCCACAATTCCGTGATGATTTAATTAAAGCTGCTCAGGAGGCCAAAATCTGGCGCAGAAGCAATAAAATTGACTGAGTAAGTATTAACGCATGACAATAATAAAGGAGGCCCAGGCCTCCTTTATTATTGTCTATTTTTATTACCTGATAACAGCCTGATAGTACAGAGAGTTGTTTTCCAGGAATACCTTTGCCTGACCGTTATTACAGAGATAGGAAAGGAAAGCCGATATACCGGTACTTAAACGGAAATAATGATTGCGATTAACCTGCAAGCCCTGTCTGACTATGATGTCATGAATAACTGTCTCCAGGCCTGCAGGATTTCTGATTATATCCAGTATTAAATCGGTTATGGTCAGAAACAAATTATAATTAGCATCTATTAGGTCAGATATATTATCTGTCAATCCACCATGTGACAGATAATAATAAGGAGTTGCAGATTTTAGTTTTTCAAAGGTTACCAACTGTTTTTGGGGATTGGCCAAATATAGAAAAGGATTGGTCCGGAGTGTTTCTATAGAAATTAAACTATCTCCTACAAATAAAACCTGATCCGGAGTTATAATTCCCAGTTGCCCCAGACTATGTCCACCCAAATCCAGTATTTCAAAGGTCATGTTTTTAATCTGCTCTGTTCCTGCAGATATTATATTGGTAACCAGCGAATCCTGCGCGGTTAAAAACCTGGCGGTCAATAACTTAAGCGGATAAGCAGAATAAATTGAAAAGGGGGTTAGTATTGGATTATTAATAAAGGCAGCTTCAATTGCGGAAGCATATATTTTGCAATTACTCTTATTTTGTATGAAATGGTTGCCCCCGCAATGATCAGCATGGGAATGCGTATTAAATATGGCGTAAACTTCCCAGCCGTTGGCAGACAATATTCTAAAAATTTCTTCTGCCTGAGTCTGGTTGGCACCGCTATCAATCAGCAGGCATTGTCGGTCTTCGAATTTATATATACCGATATTAGCCATATTAGTTTCAATAACATAAGTATTACCAGCGATATGCTCTAATTTCATAAACATCAATCCTTCGGGTATGGGTGACTAAACTGCCGGATTTAACTCTAAAAAATAATGGTCGGATAGGAAACTCAGATTAATAATACTTCTTAGCTGCAGATTAATTGAGTAAGCTTATGCTCATCAGTTTGGGGGAGAAATCTTTGCAACTCCAATTCAGCCAGGCGTTTTTTAATTTCTGATTCACTATACCTGGTTCCAATCAAACCGCGTTCCAATTCAGTTATATCATGAGCAGAAAAATAATCACCGTATATCCGACAGCTTTTAATCAGGCCATGTTTTACTTCCAGCCTTATATCAATATTTCCCCAATCAAAATTACCCGTCTTCTTAACATTATAAGCAGGGGAAGCCCCATAAATCCAATCCCAGGTTGAGTATTTGTCGTTTTTTGAATCATTAACCATTTTCAAATCATAATCGCTTAATGTATAAGCAGCATTATCTTTTTCTTCATGTAACACTTCTACGGTTAGTATTTTTTTAAATTCCTCTATCGTCAGGGGAGAGGAGAGATGTTCGCTGATATTGGTAACCCTGCTGCGTACAGACTTTATTCCTTTGGAAGTTATTTTTTCGGTGCTGGGATTTAGAGCCTGAACCATATCTTCCAATCGGGAATTAAATAAGATAGTTCCATGGTGCATTAATCGCTGTTTGTATTTAAACTGAGCATTCCCGGAAAACTTACGGCCATCAATGGTAATGTCATTTCGGCCATTATTTTCAGCTTGTATGCCGATTCTATTTAAAGCCTTGATTACAGGACGCGTAAACTTCGTAAAGTTTGTAAAATCCCTATTCTCATTAACAACAAAGGTAAAATTCAGGTTGCCGTAATCATGGTATACAGCACCCCCTCCTGACATGCGGCGTACTACTTTAATATCATGTTCCTCGATATGTGGGGCATTTATCTCTTCGATGGTATTCTGGTTTCTGCCTACTACTACAGTGGGTTGATTCTGCCATAAAATAAAATAATTTTGCGTTTCCGGCAAATTTATTACTGCGTATTCTTCCAGGGCCAGGTTAAAATATGGGTCATGTGAATTATTGATAATTTCTATCATAAATAACATCCTAACTATATAAAACATTTGTCAGAAATAAAGTTTCGGGAGCATATCTGCCTGTTCAAAATACTCCCATTATGACTTCTCCAGTTACATAGTTAATTAACGCTTGGCTGCCAGATGAATTGCCTTGCCATGAACATCCAAAAGTGCTTCCATAACTGCTTCACTAAGGGTAGGATGGGGATGTATAGTCCCAACCATATCAGCAACCTTCATATGATTTTTAACCATTATAGTGCCTTCCATTATCAAATCACTGGCATGAGGTCCAATTATATGTACTCCTATTATGACATCGTTTTGATTAGCTAATACTTTAACCATACCATCAGTTTCTCCCATGGTGAGAGCTTTGCCATTAGCAGCAAATTGAAACTTGCCCACCTGGTACTCCATACCGTTGGCTTTGGCCGCTTCTTCACTCATACCCACACTGGCAATCTCAGGAATAGTAAAAACACAGGCTGGTACTGCATGATAGGGCATACGGGCAGGTATTCCGGCCATATGTTCCACGGCAGCTATGCCTTCTTCGGAGGCCACATGAGCCAGCATTTGTCCACCAATCACATCACCAATGGCATATATGT
>JAQVWB010000033.1 GCA_028698695.1 Syntrophomonadaceae bacterium
CATCGGGAGGGAATATTTGTCTAAAAGTTATTCAGCTAGATATTATCGTTACTGAGCCCGAAGAGATTCAGATGCAATTAGAAAAACTTCTGAACAGTGAGGCAGGTTGTCAAGTGGAATGATAATGGAAAGAATCTATGTGAAGTATCTGGAGAGTTTTAGGGGAAATATTTTTGCATGAAATAACCATTGCCGGGCTTCATCCAGCAGGGCATTTATTGCCTGACGTTCTTCGGTTGTAGCGGCGAAGAAGTCAGCTATATGGCGTTTGCTTATAATCAGCATGTGGCCGGGCGTAACCGGGTATTTGTCATATTTGGCCCAGGCCAGCCGGTTTTCCAGTATAACCTCATCGAGATTACAGAATACACATTTATCCATCTTCCCACCTCTACCTTTTAATTCGCCAGGTGGGAATTATATCCTGCCCGGATATGGTGAAGGCAAAGCAAAAATAGCCTATCCGGCATCCCGCCTGAACACCTGGTTTACTTCACGAAGTCAGTTAGAGGGATTATCAAAATCCAGCGTAAACTCGTATTCCTTAATATTATGGTATCCCTTTAAAACGACCAGGCTTAAAATGGCTACGATGAAATCAGTGTTCTTCAGTGTCTAATAAATCTGTTTTCTTATTAATCGTTAGCAAACACTTCGATAACTGCGGGAATTACCTCCGCAGCTACCTGGGGGCTGGAGCCTCCGGAGAGCACGAAGAGTATCGGCTTTCTCGTGGCGAAGGTTTTTATTTTTTTAGCAAACTCCTGATATCCCCTGGTACTCAGATAAAAATCACCATAGTCCTGGCCATGTCCATCATGGCCGAAGATGACAATTAAAAACTCATAATCCCAGTCCTGCTCCAGGTATTCATCTACTGCCGCTAAAAAAGTACGGTCATCAGCTCCATCTATAAAAATACTGTAGTTCTGCCTCTTATGGTCGGCATAGTTATATTCTTCGTCAGCATGAAAATTGATGTGAATGATGCTCGTCTCATTTGCCAGGATATCACGGGTACCATCTCCGGAATGGGGATCAACATCAATAATCATAATCTTTTCTATTCCCAGAACTTGCAACCGCTTTACCGCCATAGCAACATCATTATAATAACAAAAACCCCAGGTGTAGTTATAACCGGCGTGGTGACCGGCACTGCCAACAAAGCAAAAGGCAAACTCCAATTCCCCTTGGGATAGCTTTTCGGCGGCCTGAATAACCCCGGCGGCTGAAAGCAATGCTACCTCATGGTAAGGGGTAGTTTTTACCCGGGCAATATGCTCGTTATGGTGGGTTTGCTGCAGCAGCTCTTCTGCTTGCTGGTTTATGACCGGGGTAAGAACTTCTATTTTACCCGCTCGGATCAGTCCCTGGAGAGCATCGAAACCCGGCTTTACCCGGTGTTGTAAAGTTGTATAACCCTTATCTGCAAAATCAGGATGATAGTAAACTCCGGTTTTCATAAATATCCCTCCTCGTCCTGATTTCTACAAACAGGCCGATTATACCTGCCATCCCCAGGAACCTTACAACATTAGTGAGCCACGGGGACGGTTCTTTTGACTTACGATGAATCACTGGGAGCCGGCCTGGTGTCAGGAGAATAAAGCTTGGGTGTCTTTACCATCCTTTTGTTGATTTTACTGTAATACGGCTGCAGTAAGTATACGATGTTTGAAAGCTTTGTTGAGACAGGCCATTTGTTGTCAATTTTACAAAAAAGTTGACAACAACCCCGTCCCCCTGTCAACCGTTAAAGGTTATCTGCATCAGTATGGTCAGAGAAGATAAATATTATTATAATGAAAATAGAAAGATGCAAATGGTGAATAATCCCATGAGGATAAAATAATGATTGACAGAATTGCTTATACACAGCCGTATAACGGTACTATAACCAATAAAAATCCGCTAACCGCAGGTACTATCAATATTAATCCACTGCAGAATGCCGGTTCCCCGGCTGCCTATGTATCCATTGGCGGTAAAGATTTTACTGTCTACCACCAGGCTCAAATGCCCGGGATGCATACTCCGGTTTCAAACCAAGATGCAGCTTATGGAAAAACGCCGGAAGCAGTCCAAAACAGTGACGAAGTGATGAAACTCCCAGGTTCACAGGAGTGCCAGACCTGCAGTAAACGGCGTTATCAGGATAAATCAAATGATGCCGGAGTGTCGTTTAAGTCCCCCACCTATATCTCACCCGAAAATGCTGCCGCAGCAGTGGCTGCACATGAACAGGAACATGTCAGAAATGAACAAGTTAATGCTGCCCGTGACGGCAGACAGGTTATATCTCAATCAGTCCGAATATTTATGGATACTTGCCCGGAATGCGGAAGAGCATATGTATCAGGCGGTGAAACCCGTACAGTTACAGCTTCGAAACCTGCCTCCCCCCAAACCCTCTCCGGACCGGGACAACTGGTTGATAAGTACGCATGAAACATTGACATGTCAATAGTAATACCCTGCATAGAGAGCTGTAATAAAGTATTGGACAGGAGTTATTAGCGTGATAGAACGATTATCTGTAATTCAGGGTGATATAACCGGACAGCATGTGGATGCCATTGTTAATGCCGCCAACAATTCTCTTTTGGGCGGAGGAGGCGTTGATGGTGCTATTCACAGGGCGGCCGGTCCGGAACTGCTGGCGGAGTGTCGAGGCCTGCATGGCTGCAAAACTGGTGAAGCTAAAATAACCAAAGGCTGCCGGCTACCGGCTAAATGGGTTATTCATACCGTAGGACCGGTGTGGCAAGGGGGAAATAAGAACGAAGACCAACTGTTAGCCAGCTGTTATAGAAATTCACTGGCGTTGGCAGTATTAAATGAAGTTAAAACCATAGCGTTTCCTTCCATAAGTACCGGCGTCTACAGATTTCCGATCGAGAGGGCAGCAGATATAGCCATTAACGAAATTCGGACCTTTTTAGAAACGGATGACTCTATTGAAAAAGTTGTCATGGTTTGTTTTGATGAGACTACCTGGAGGTATTACCGGGATGCAGCGGATAGAAGTAATCAGCAGGGAACGGCAAACTGCCATTCCCTGCTGAAGGTGGGGGGCAAGTATCTTAAATGATTATTTCTGCTTCATATCAGCATACATTTTTCTAAGGGTAGTTTTCTCAATTTTGCCGATATAGTTGTGAGGAATTGCATCTACAAAGATATAGCCGGCTGGCATATCAGGTATCCACCATTTTTCGATAACGCCGTCTTCCGCAAATTTAAGCATCCAGTTGTGAACATCTTCCGCGGTAGCCTGTTGACCTTCCTTTAAGGCCATAAAAGCACAGGGACGCTCATCCCATTTTTCATCCGGAATACCGATTACGGCACATTCCAGGACCGGTGGATACTGACTTATCACATCTTCCAGGGTCAGGGTGGAAATCCACTCACCACCGGATTTTATAGCATCCTTGTTTCGGTCAGTGACCATTAGATATCCTTCTTTATCAATCATACCCACATTGCCGGTATTCAACCACTCATTCTTCCATAACTCCCTGGTCTTTTCCGGCTCTTTAAAGTATTCATGTGTACACCAAGGAGTGCGCACGACAATATTCCCTACCTTTTTATCATCATGAAGAACATCATTCCAGTCATCATCTACTACCCGGAATTGTGCGAACACCCATGGAATACCACTCTTGATATAATATTTAATTTTATCATGGGAGCTGAGTTCATAATGTTCAGGTTTCAGCATTCCCAGAGTCATTGCCGGACATGTTTCGGTCATTCCGTAACAGGATTGTGCTACAATGCCCAGCTCCATTGCTCTTTCAGCCAGCTGACGGTTAAGCTTGGCACCTCCCAATGCCACATGCCAGTTGGAAAGGTCATATTTTTGGGCATCCGGATGGAAGACCAGCATATGCAGGATAGTGGTAACACAATGACTGAAATCAACCTTTTCATCATTTAACCAGCGAAGAATTTTATCAGGTTCATATTTTCCGGGGAGAATAAACTTATTTCCCAGCATAAAGGCCAGATATGGTCCGCCCCATGCCTGAACATGAAACATGGGAGTTAGCATCATATAGGTTTGATTAGCCCGATACTCCATGCCATTGGGGAACAGACCCCAGGTCATACCAATAGATATTGCGTGCATGAATAATTCACGATGAGTAAAAACTACACCCTTGGGATTTCCGGTGGTCCCTGAAGTATAGCAAAGTGTAGCCCGTGAGTTTTCAGAGATTTCAGGGAATTCATAATCGGCATTTACTTTGCTTAATAATTCTTCATATTCAATTACATTGGGGAGGGTAGTTTTAATGGGTAGATGACTGCGGTCATCAGTCATTATTACATAAGCTTTTACGGTAGGGAGTTTGTCCTGCATAGATTCGATCAGGGACAGAAAGTCCGTGCTTAAAAATATAACTTTGTCCTCTGCGTGATTAATGCAGTATTCGATTTGTTCAGGGGACATACGGACATTTACTGTATGAAATAAGGAACCGGACAGAGGAATGGCCCAGTGAGCTTCCAGATAACGATAAGTATCCCATTCCAGCATACCTACGGCATCACCAGGTTCAACCCCCAAATATTTAAGCGCATTACTAAGTTTTTTTACCCGTTCAAAATGCTCTTCATAGGTAAATTGAAGTTCATCCCGGTATTTGATAACTTGACGGGGGTTAAACATCATACCGTAATCCAGGAAACATTTTAAAGTTAGCTGATACTGATAACCAATACTTTCCATGAGTTGTCCTCCTTTTAAATTTTTAAATATTCCGACATCGCTCTGTGATTTCAGTGTAATATATATACCGACTGACAGTCAATGACTATTGGTCTATAAAAACATGAAAAATAAACCACAATCGCAGCTGATTGTAGTTTATTCAGGATATATTGGGTTAAACATTATTATAAATTTTGTTTAAACCATAAAACTTTGTATTAGTAAATTCATAGATCGCTGCATTCTTTCTTCCAAATCGTAATCACCGTCATGAAGACACCAGTCATAGGTAACACCCCGTGAAAAGGAGACTACCATCTTGCATAGTTCATCGGCTGAGATGTCTTTGCGAATTAATCCTTTATCCTGTCCTTCCTGGATGGCTTTTCTGATAAAGCTTATAAAAGCGCGTTTATCCGAAGCGAAAAAGGCATTTTCAGTATCAATTTGCTGTTTGTATATCAAAGTGGTGTAGTTTAATCCTTTTTCTATTGCATATCTGGCTTGAAACATTGGAGCATAGATGATTTTTTCCAACACACCCGTGTCAGGGGGAAGTGATTCAAATTCTTGACTAATCCGCTCATCAACATCATTATAGGTTTGAACAATGATATCGGATTTGGTTTTAAAATAATGGTAAAAGGAACCTTTGGCTACGCCAGAGGCATTACAAATATCATCAACAGTAGTATTGTCATAACCATTTTCAGAGAGCAGCCTGACAGCGGTATCATATATTTTTGTTCTTGTTTCGATAGCCTGCAGATCGCGGCTGGTTAATTTTTTTCCGTTATTCACATTAGTCATATTTAATCCGATCCTTATGTATTTAATTTCTAATATTTTAACATAAATTTCAGGAGTTACTTTTTAAGTGTACAGGAAAAGCGGCACCGAACTGGATAACGACCGGTTACTGTAAAATTAATACTTTGTCAGCAGAGGGATGCGGGGAAGGTTCGAGACTGCTGATAAAATGTTCTTTTCCATATGATAAATGTCCTAGGCTATGCAGGATTATGTTAAAAAGGCTAGAAGTATACTTTATATTGGAAGATATCAGCATAACCAGGGGATGATGAGAGAACTCTTCCTCTGGTTAACTTGTATGGAGCAACATATATGAAAAGAAGAAGCCATAGCATAAGAAACAAGTTTATTGTAATGGTCTTTGCCATATGCCTGAGTTGTCTGCTGGTAGTATCTGTAATTAGTTATGGCCTTTCTTATAATCTGGTTAAGGCCCAAACCAACCAGAGTGCCAGTGAGGCAGTAGGGAAAAATGCTGCTCAGTTGAATAATTGGTTTATGGAACAGGCTCAGGTGGTTAATTCCATAGCCCAGGATATTGAAATAAATAAGGATTTCTCGGACCAATACCTGACTAATTACCTGATTGAAAAATTCGAACGCCAAAATTCGAAGGTTTTGGATTATTATATAGGCTTTGCGGATAAAAAACGCACGATGGTTTGTGCTACCGGTTGGATTCCTCCGCCGGATTATGATGCCACTACCAGAGAATGGTATATTGAAGCACTTAAACATAATAAATTGGTTTTTATCACCCCTTACCTGGATGCTGATAGCCATCAAATGGTTATTACCCTGGCGGAGCCGATAAAAGACGGAAATAATGTGGTAGGGGTGATAGCTGCCGATATACTGCTGACGGATGTTATGGATTTGGCTCATGATGCACGTATTAAAGGTGCAAGCTATACCTTTCTGATGGATAATGATTACAATTATATGATTCATCCACAACCGGGTTTCCAGCCTACTCCTGAAAAGTCGATAAATGCTGCCCTGGTTATGCAGGGTAGGTTCCTGCCGCTTATTGAAGAGATAAAAAAAGGCCAATACAACATTGTTGAATTGAGAGATTATGATAATACCAAAAGGTGTTTTGTTTTAAGCAATATTAAGGCTGCCAATTGGACTTTCGGTATTGCTATTCCCCGTAGTGAGTATATCAAACCCTTAAATAACCTTCTGTTTGGGTTTGGGGCAGCCCTGGCTATTTCTCTGCTAATGGGCATTTTGATTATTCTCCCGGTGATACGCAGCCTTCTAAAACCCGTGCTGCAACTTAATGAAGCAGTCAGCAGTTTTGCGGAAAAGGACTTCACGGCCCGTTCACTGGTTTCATCCCGGGATGAAGTGGGAGAGTTAAGTGAAAATTTTAATCGCATGGCCGATATTATTGAGGAATATAATCAAAATCTGGAACGGACGGTGGCACAAAGGACATCTTCCATCAGGAACCTGTTAAATAATGCCGGTCAGGGGTTTCTTTCATTTGGGCATGAATTTTACATTGATGAAGAATACAGCTCGGAATGTAATCGTATTTTTGGCCGGGAAATAGCTGGTCAGCGTTTTACTGATTTAATATTTCCAGACGATGAAGAACAAAAGCGATTCATGGAAAATGCTTTGTTATCTATTATGCAGGATGATGATGAGTTACGCAGGGAAGTTTATTTTTCTCTTCTGCCGCAAGAGTTACTGTTAAATGGATGCAATGTATCCCTGGACTATAAATTAATTGTTAACCGTCAGAATGAAGAGATTGATCGCATTATGATTATCCTGACTGATATTACCGAACAGCGCCAGTTGGAATTGCATATGGAAGGGGAAAGAAAACTTTTAAAGATGGTTGTCAAAGTAGTGGCTTATAATAATGACTTCCAGGAGTACTGCAGCGATTACCGTAACTTCTGCTCCAAAACCATCTGGGAACTGCTGGACAGCAGCCGGCCCCGGGAAGAGATTATTGCTGAAATCTACCGGCGAATACATACTTTCAAAGGTGGTTTTGCCCAGTTGGAAATGATTAATATGGCAGAGAAACTGCATCAGTGTGAATCCCAAATATCAGCCAGTCAGGACGAATTTTCGAAAATGTCCGGCCAACAGTTGAAAACATTTTTCGCTTCGTTAAATATGTTGGAGTGGATGGATGAGGACCTTGCCATGCTTCGGGAGATATTGGGCGAACAGTTCTTGGAACAGGATAATTTGTTGGTTATCGATGAGGCTCAGCTGTTGGAAATTAATCAGAAGGTAGTATCCACTCTCTCCCCCTGGGAGTGTAAATTGCTATTGCCGGATCTGAATCGACTAATGTTCAAGCCCATGCGGGAATTATTTAAGCCCTATCCTGAAACCGTAGCCCGTTTGGCCGAAAGGCTTAATAAATCCATACTCCCCGTGAACATAGCAGGAGGCGAGGTGCCAGTAGATACGGAGCAGTATCGGGATTTTTGCAAGACGCTGATACATGTTTTCCGTAATGCGGTGGATCACGGTCTGGAATCAGCCGAAGAAAGAATTGCCAATGGCAAGGAGGAATATGGCACTATCAGTTGTGAAATTTTGCAGGATGAGTCCGGCATTTTAATAGTGATATCCGATGATGGAAGAGGTATAGATGTTGAACATCTTAAGGAACGGGCAGTTCAGAAAGGAATATGTGACCGGGAAACGGCAGCAGGACTTTCCGCACAGGAGGCTTTACAGTTGGTTTTTGTTGAAAACCTTACTGTTAACGATGAGATTACCTCTATTTCCGGTCGGGGCATAGGATTGGCGGCGGTAAAGGAAGAACTGGACAAACTGGGAGGAAGTGTGGAGCTTTTCAGTCAGGCAGGAATGGGAACCGTGTTTACTTTCCATCTTCCCTGCCTTGAAAGTAACAAATTGCATGATATATCAGTTAACGATATGATAAATCCTTTGCTGCATACGATGCAGGAGTTTTTTAGCCGGGAAATAGGTGAAAACCTGCTGCATAGTTCCGAGACGGAAAAGCAAAACCGGTTGCAACTCTATAAGACCACTGCTATATCAAATATAAAGGGTATCATACGAAGCAGCCTGATACTAAGTGTGGATGAAGAGTTGGGGAAACAGCTGGTACATAAGATGATCCTGGATGAAATTGAAACCGGAACGGAAGGTCATTATGTTGAAGATGTTCTGGCTGAGTGTGTCAATATTATACTCGGTAATTCTATAAAGCATTTTCCGGAAATACAAGAATTGATCATGTTTGAAGCACCGGTGACACTTTTTTCTGAACGAACGGCTATAAAATATATGAATGCTGATATATGGACATGTGATATGTTGTTTACAACCGGGAAAGCCAGTTTGAGTTTAATAGTTCAGGAAAAATTACAGTGGTAGCGTTTAGCTATTTGAGGAGGTTTAGGTTATGGCGAGGATAATGATTGTTGATGATTCCCAGATTGTCAGACGAAACCTGAAAACCATATTAAGCAAGGCAGGCCATGAGATTATAGCTGAGGCTGAAAACGGAATGCAGGCCTTCTATGAGTATGAAAAACATAAACCGGATTTAATAACCATGGATATTACCATGCCGCTAATGGATGGAGTGGAGGCGGTTAAAAGAATAATGACTGTCTATCCTCAGGCAAAGATAATAATGGTTAGTGCCATAGACCAGAAAAACATGGTTTTAGCCGCCATTCAAACCGGAGCCAAACATTATATACTAAAACCCTTCGACCCCGATAAGGTTATTGCATCTGTAAATGCTGTGCTGGGTATTAAAACCGACAGTGAGCAACCCCCTTCAGAATAAGAATAAAGAGGGACGCGGGGACGGTTCGAGATTACTGAAAAAGTTTTCTCATCGTGTCACTCTGAGCGATAGCGAAGCAACCTTAATCACACCCGAAAGGGTGTATCAGTAGTCCCTTAGGGGGAGTCTCGTAGGTGGAGAGCGCAATAATACAGACTCCCGACAGAGATCCTTCGTCACCTGCGCTCCTCAGGATGACATTTAGGATACTTTTTCAGCATTCTCGAACCGTCTTCTGACAACTGTTAAGGAGAAAATATATGAATAAGATTACCAGGGTTATTTTTCTTATAATAATTTTAATATTGACTTTATTTATAGCAGGTTGCGGAAAATCGGTTGAGCATAAAGCGGTAGTTTCGCAAAATGCCGGCGATATTCCCTTGTCAACTTCGTCACCGGAGGGTGGGGAACAGGCCGGGCAATCCGGAAAACTGATCGTGCATTACATAGATGTTGGTCAGGGTGACTCAGAACTTCTGCAACTGCCCAATGGACAGAATATGCTTATTGATGCCGGCACAAATAGAGCCGGTTCAAGTATAGTTGATTATCTGAACCGCCAGGGGGTTAAGAAAATTGATTATCTGGTGGCTACGCACCCCCATGAAGATCATATCGGGGGCATGGATAATGTTATTCAGGGTTTCGATATTGGCAGTGTTTATATGCCCAGAGTTACAAACAACACCAAGTCTTTTGAAGATGTTATTGATTCTATAAAAGCCAAAGGCTTAAAGATAACCTCTGGCCAGGCCGGAATGGTTATTCTGGATGAGGGTGAATTGGAAATCAGTTTTCTGGCTCCCTGCGGAAATTCCTATGAAGGTTTTAATGATTGGTCAATCGTAACCAGAGTCCAGTTTGGCAATACTTCCTTCCTGTTTACCGGTGATGCCGAGGATTGGTCAGAAAATGAAATGCAAAGAGCCGGTGCCAATTTGCAGGCTGATGTTCTGAAAGTGGCGCATCACGGCAGTTATAGTTCCACATCGGTCAAATTTTTGCGAGCCGTTGCTCCCCGCTATGCAGTAATATCGGTAGCAGCAGACAACGATTACGGCCATCCGCATCAAATTACTTTGAACAAATTGAATGCTGTCGGAACAGAGGTATTCAGGACGGATCAGAACGGGACGGTGGTTATCAGTTCCGACGGAAAAGACCTGTCGATAAGCACAGTTGAAACTTCCATTAAGGCAATTAATTCATCAACCCCGCTATCAAGTCCGGGAGGGTATATAGGGAATAAGAACAGCAAAATATTTCATCTGCCCGGTTGTAAATCGCTGCCCAAACCGCAAAACCAAGTGATTATTAACAGCCGCGAAGAAGCAATCAGCCAGGGTTATTCACCCTGCGGAAACTGCAAACCATAGGAGGTTGAATAGCTATCATGATAATAATTGACCGTTTTGAAAGTTACCTGGCCATAGTTGAGTACGAGGGGAAAACCTGGAATATACCCAGAGAGTGGTTACCGGCGTCAGCCGGTGAAGGTGATGTGATAATAATTAACGCCGCAGTGGATGAGCAGGCAACCGTCCGCCGCAGAAAGGAAATGCAAGAAAAACTGCATGATTTATTCGAATAGCTTGTCAGGGTTTGTCAGGGGGATACACTACGGGCACACGCGGTTCTCCTGACAACTTTAAATTTCTAATTCCTTCGCAAGTGTTTATGCGCTTTATGCAAATCCTGCTCAAAATAATTCTTCACGTTTCGCAATCCCCATTTCTAAATGTATAATAGAGTGGAATCCACCTTTCCGACCATATTTTACCGCCTGTATCTCGGCCATTACCGCCAGTGCTATCTCAGAGGTTTTTTGCCCTCCCAGATCCAGACCTATCGGTATGTATACCCGGTTCATAAGTTCCTCGTCAATTCCCATGGCATTTAACTTACTGAAACAGGCCGTAACCTTGCGCTTATTACCCAAAACACCTATATATCTGGCCGGAGTATTTATTACTGCCCGGATGGCTACATCATCGTATTCATGATGATAACTGGCAATAACAATGCTGGTATCCGCATCTATTTCAGTGCTGCCCAGAAGTTCAACTATATCCCCAAGCAATAGTTGGTCGGCCAGCGGAAACCTTTCCCGCGTAAGGGTGTCAGGTTGATTGTCAATAATTATGATCCGATAACCCAAATTTACAGCTATCTGATATATACTCAGTACCAGGTTTCCCGAACCAACTATAATCAGTTTTTCTTTATGGCAAAATACATTAATAAATACTTCTGCCTGTTTGTCTTCATGACTAAGGAATATTTTTCGGGATATCCCTGTACTCATTGATTTTACCGTTTCGAATCTGGCCATTTCCTGCAGGGTCTTGTCCCCAATACCCCCGCCTATTACCTGCCCGTATTGATCAACCACCATTAGGGCACCCGGTTGACCATTCTGTAATAGATTGGAAGATATAACCGTTATGATCGCGATTTCTTTCCCGCAATTCAGTTTATCAGCTACGAGATTTATAAGAGATGGCTCCAATTTAATCACCTCGTTAAATTATTTGAATGAATATAGCTTATCAACAGACTTTTGTAAATTGAGTCTGGTGTTTTCCCATAGTTGTGCAGTGTTGTTTTTATTATGTATATTATCACATTATTATTAATCAGTGTTAAATTTTGTTATGTTATAATGAGTTATGTTGATTGTTGCTATCGGGACGGGCATAAAATGCATAAAAGAAGGGGTATCAGCAGAACAGTTCTCCTGATACCCCCGGTCATTTTTTTAACTAGTGGCAGCAGCTTCTCTTTTGGCAGCTTCCATTTCCTGCAGGCCTTTGCGATCCGGTTTACCGACTGCAGTTCTTGGAATTGATTCTACGAATTCTACCAGTGTAGGTACCTTGTAAGGAGCCAGTTGTCCGCGGCAGTGCTCAATTAATTCTTCTGCGGTTATAGTTTCGCCTTCCTTGAGGGCCACAAACACTTTAACCGTTTCACCTCTTTTGGCATCAGGTACTCCTATGGTACAGGCCTCCATAACTTTGGGATGGGCAAATACTACTTCGTCAATATCCCGTGGGTAAATATTAAAGCCGCTGGCAATAATCATATCTTTTTTACGGTCAACAATGAAAACAAAACCA
>JAQVWB010000224.1 GCA_028698695.1 Syntrophomonadaceae bacterium
CCAGGTTATTATATTTTATTTGATTTTCTCCAAACTTTATATTTCTCGGCTTCTTTTACAAGTTCATCTCTAAACTCTGGATGGGCCAGGTTAATGATACCTTCTGCACGTTCCCAGGTGCTAGCACCCTTGGTGTTAAACATACCATATTCAGTAACTATGTAATAGGCCAGAGATCTTGGTACGGTAACAATGGTGCCCGGGAGCAGACCAGGTATAATGCGGGATTGCAGTTTGCCATCTTTACCTGTAACAGTAGAGGTCAAAGCAATATACCCACGTCCGCCTTTAGATTTGTAGGAACCAAAGATAAAGTCCAACTGTCCGCCGGTACCGGAAATATGACGACCAGCAGAAGCTTCGGAGGCTACCTGACCGAAAAGGTCTACTTCAATAGCATTATTAATACAGACCATATTATCATTTTGGCCGATAACGTAAGGGTTATTGGTATAATTTACTGGATAACTGGCGCATGACGGGTTGTGGTCCAGAAAATCATACAATTTGCTGGTGCCCATAGCAAAAGTATAGGCCATTTTGCCTTTATCAAGCTGTTTTTTCTTACCGGACAATTTACCAGCATCATACATATCTACAAAAGAATCGACCAGCATTTCAGTATGTACCCCCAGGTCTTTAAGGTCCGACTGGGCAATCATAGCGCCAACCGCATTGGGCATACCGCCGATACCGAGCTGAATGCAGTCTCCATCATGCATTTGTTCCATTATCAATTCAGCTATTTTTTTATCGACATCACTGGGAGGAACACCCGGGACTTGTGCCAGTGGAGGATTGGTCTCACTTTCAACTACATAATCTACATCGGAGATGTGAATAATTTCGCCGTTTCCACCGCAACACCAGGGAGCTGAGGAGTTTACATACACAACTTTTGTTTTAGCTACATCCCATACGGCAGTAGATATTGAGTTAGAGGTACTGATATTAAAGTATCCGTTTTTATCCATGGAGGTAACAGGTTGGAAGCAAATATCTACCGGGTCATATCCCCTGATATAATGTTCAGGACCTTCATGGTAAGTTAAAGATATGTAATTGCACAGATCTGCTTCCTGCAGTTTTCTGGATACCCCGGAAAAATGCCAGTCATTCATGCAAAACGTTTCCCTTTTAGGATCCACTTGGCACACCTGAGGCATAAAGGTCATAGTAACCAAGCGAATTTTTACATCTTTCAATTCATCCTTGCGTGCGGCCAGTGCTTTGTCGATATCAAGCGGTTGCTGAACAAATTCCCCATACTGTACCCAGTCACTTGACTTAACCAACTTGGCAGCCGCTTCAGCGGTAATCAGCTTACTCTTGTATTGTTCCAACACAGTATTACTCATCAAACATTTCCCCCTCTATTTTGAATATTGCACATCACCGATATTTTTAGAAATTGACGATACAACTGCCAATTGACCAGTGATGCTGACCAACCCTGGTCCCAAAACCTCGATATGTGTTTTTTATCACCTCCATTGATAAATATACTTATGAATTTAGATATTTGCTGCCGATATTGTCTGTTCTGCAATTAATAACACTTATTGGTGTTAAATATGCAAACAATAGAACGGAAACAAATTCTTAAGAATCAATTATAGTGAGGTTAACAGAAAACTAGTTATTTATGAGTACTGAGTTAGTGATATGTAGCTATAGAACTGTGCAGTAAGCATTAAAAGAAACGCTTAAAATAAAAGCAATATGCAGTAAATAGACAAAAAACCCTAAAAAATGACACACTAATAGCCATTAGCTTATTTTACCACTGATTTCTCGGAGTTACAATATGGAACACTAGCCGGATAAACAGATAAGATCTAATTTACTCATAAGCTATATCCCCATTCTGCCAGCATATTTACCTGGCAGGGAGGTGCAAAACTAAAGTTTTTAATGTAGTATTATGTATGTTGACAATTTAAAAATATCTTATCTATTATATATTGGTATTAATTAACCGGCTTGTAAACAAAAGGTGCTTAAATTAAAATAATACAGGGAAGGAGAAGAAACGGATCTTATGGATAAAGATACTGAAGTAGATAAAGCGGATAAGCTTGATCTTATAGCGACCAAGAGTTTTGCTGCTAATCCCGACTTGGTCTATGTAATCGATTTCTTAAACCGCAGTCTTAAACATAAAAAGGTGATGTTCGGACTGAAGAAAAGTAAAGAATCCAACGAAATGATTATAAATATTTACGAATATTAGGAGTGGCGATATATGAGCGAAGAAATGAAGAGCTTTTTTAAGGAAGTTATAAGTATTATAGTTATAGCTTTTGTTTTAGCCATGATATTGAGAACTTTTGTAATAGAAGGTAGAATCATACCTACCGGCTCTATGTTACCTACTATTCAGCTTAAGGATCGGGTTATGGTTAATAAGTTCATATATTTTTTCAAGGAACCTGAACGGGGTGATGTAGTAGTTTTCGATCCCCCGGAAATACTGAATAGTAAAGAAGACTACATAAAGAGAGTGATAGGCCTTCCTGGAGATACGGTGGAGGTAAAAAATGCCCAAGTATATATTAATGGTAAAGCTGTTTCTGAACCCTATATTTCTGAACCGCATAATTATGAATATGGTCCGGTTACAGTTCCCGAAGAATCCTTGTTTGTGATGGGGGATAACCGTAATCTTAGCTTTGACAGTCACAGGTGGAATGCCTGGCTAACCAGGGACCATATTAAAGGTAAAGCGTTTCTTATTTATTGGCCTATGAAACATATCACCCTTATGGAGCGCGGTCTTACTTATGAATAGGTAGATTCATGGAGAGCAAGGCCTAGGCATGATTACCATCAAAAGATTAATTATCAGGGGTAAATGCAAGCCATTGGGCACACGCTAATTATCGGAAACGGAGGTTGCATAAGAGTGAAAATTCTACTTACCAATGATGATGGAATTAATGCCGGGGGGATAAGAGCTCTGGTAAAAGAACTCAGCACCCTCGGCGATTTATATGTAGTGGCACCTGATCAGGAAAGAAGCGGAACAGGTCATTCAATAACCGTTTTTGAACCAATATCAACCCAGAGATTGGAAATAGATGG
>JAQVWB010000225.1 GCA_028698695.1 Syntrophomonadaceae bacterium
AGTCAGATAAAGTCCCCCTTTCGGGGACAATGATGCTCCGCCCCACAGGGCTTCGCAATTTCTGTAGCAGTTCAAGTCAGGTTCCAATCACCCCTCACGCCTCGCTCCTAACTCCTCACACTTAAACCCTTACTCAAAATTCATCCGTTTTTTTATTTTGGGAAGGACCAGGGTTTCAAGCAGGCGGGAAACTTTAGTGCCCATAAACTCCCTGCCGGCAAGGGGTACTACGAGAATAGTATAGAGACCGGCGCGATTGCCTCCGAGGATATCAGTGAATATCTGGTCCCCTATAACTGCTGTTTCTTCAGGTTTTACCTGCATATGTGTAATGGCTCGGTGATAACCGCCGCGACGGGGTTTCTGGGCGCGGTGAATATAAGGAATATTAAGGGCCTCCGCAACCTGCAGGATTCGCCTTTCGCCATTATTGGACAAAATACAGGCCTTCATTCCTTCAGCTTTAATTCTCTCGAACCATTGATGCACTTCCTCAGTTATCTCGTTACTGTTCCACTCGGTAATCGTATTGTCCAAATCCAGTATAAATGCCTTTATATTCTTTTCTTTTAGCTTATTAAGCGGTACATCCTGTAATGATTTGACATAAATGTCCGGATATAATTTGCTAAACATGCCTGACCTCAATTCTTAAATTTTGCCTCCTGATTCTACTGCACATCCCTCCCGTAAAACGAGGGCGGCATTCTCCGGTGAAACCGGATTAATATGGTATCCGCTTCCCAGTTCCATCCCGTTTACTACAATGAGACGGGGCATTATCTGCATATACCAGTGATAACCCGGCTGGTAATCTACATTTACCGGTGCAGTGTTAAATACTATGTTATAAGATGAATCTTCCAGACAGGTCACCAGTCTGGGGAAGAAACGACTGCTCAGTGCAGTTAAATCCCTAAGCTCTTCTTCGTTCAGATCACCAAAATGTTCTGTATGCCGGCGGGGAATTATCCAGGTTTCATAAGAAAACCTGGAGGCATAAGGACATATTATCAGGAAATGTTGACTGGAGCCAACTATGCGCACTTTATGCTGTTCCTCTTCAGCCAGCATACGACACATGATACACTCTCCCTGCTCTTTATAAAAATGCGGAAATGTCTGCTGGTAATCCGGGACCATCGGCAATCCGATAATCTGACTGTGGCTGTGTCCCAGCGAAGCACCGGCAAACAAGCCCCGGTTTTTGTAAACTTGAATATATTTTAAGCGTTTCTCGTTTCTGATACTGTTGTAGCGCGTTACCAGCATACGATAAACCAGTTCCATCTGTTCATAAGTAAACTGGTGAAATTCCAGACCATGCTGCGGGGTCTCTACCACAACCTCGTGATGTCCCAAACCATTTGAACAGGAAAACAATCCATTGGTTTCCTGATTAAATTCCCCTTCCAGGTTAAAAGCGGAGTACTTGTTAGGAATTGCCCTGACCTGCCATCCAGGCGTATTTATTTCCGTACCTGGACTGCGAAAAGCATCAAGTTCACTGGGCGTATAATGCTCCTGCCCTTCGCAGAACGGGCAAAACTTGCTATTTATGGCATGGTTGGTATTGTTGCGGTTGATAGGGAAATCCTGTGGTTTTAACACTACATCGGTAGCAATAACTACCCAGTTGTTGCGGAAAACATCAAATCTTAATTCTGACATATAAAATACCTCCTTGAGGGGAAACTGCCCGGAACAGTTCTATCCCCAATATACAAGCGATACTATTGTAAATATTATATACAACCTCTATAATCAGTATTTCCCTTTCACCTCTCTTATCCCTTCTATTATATCGGTATTTATAAAGTAAAAGTACTAAAAAAGCTGGCTGCCTGTTGACTTTAATGTATAATTATCATATTATTATCTATGTCAATTCGATAAATAAAAGCTGAAAACCGGAGTAGTAAACAAATCAGTACAGAGAGTCACAGGCTGCTGAAAGGTGACCTAACTTTGTTGAACTCGCCGGGAAGCTCTACGGGTGATTTTAGAATAGCCTGTAGCGGATAGTCCGTTATGCTAAAAGAGTGGACAAGAGATGTGGGGCTATGGCGCAGTTGGGAGCGCGCTTGAATGGCATTCAAGAGGTCGTGGGTTCGAATCCCACTAGCTCCACCATTATCATATTGTCAATCAGGGTGGTACCGCGGGAACAACTCTCGTCCCTTTCAGGGATTGAGGGTTTTTTGTTTTTTTAAAAGTATTTTAGGAGGCTGAATATGGAATCCAGGTATGATTTTAAGGCTATTGAAAAGAAATGGCAGAAATATTGGGATGATCACAAGACTTTTCGTGTCACTGAGGACCCGGACCGGCCAAAGTATTATGCGCTGGAGATGTTTCCCTATCCCTCCGGTAATCTGCATATGGGTCATGTACGCAACTATGCAATCGGTGATGTGGTAGCCCGTTTCAAAGCCATGAACGGATTTAATGTTTTACACCCTATGGGTTGGGATGCATTTGGCCTGCCGGCAGAAAATGCTGCCATTAAAAATGCTATTCCCCCGGCTCGCTGGACCAGCAGCAATATAGTCAATATGCGCGAACAGCTTAAAACCCTTGGTATCAGCTATGATTGGGATCGCGAACTATCCACCTCCAGTCCGGATTATTATAAGTTTACACAATGGATGTTTTTAAAACTTTTTGAACATAACCTGGCTTACAAGAAGAAAGCTGCTGTAAACTGGTGTCCATCCTGTCAGACTGTTCTGGCCAATGAACAGGTAGTAGAAGGCAGTTGTGAACGATGTGATGCGGTCGTAGAAAAAAAACAGCTGGAACAATGGTTTTTTAAAATAACTGATTATGCTCAGCGTTTGCTGGACGACCTGGAAAGGCTTCCCGGATGGCCGGACAAAGTAAAGATCATGCAGCGCAATTGGATCGGACGCAGTCAGGGCTGTCAGTTCTCCATGGACATTGAGGGCTGTGATGAAAAAATTACTGTTTTTACTACCCGTCCGGATACGGTTTTTGGAGTTACCTATATGGTCTTGGCCCCCGAACATCCTCTTGTGAGTGTAGTATCTGCCGGTAAACCCCAGGAACAACCGGTACAG
>JAQVWB010000226.1 GCA_028698695.1 Syntrophomonadaceae bacterium
ACGCGCCAGTAGTTCCTGGGTGGGCAGTTCACCTTGTAAACACGGTACCGGTTCTTCTACCATTTCCATAATGTCACCAAATAAAGATGCCTGGTCGCTGGTAGTTTCTTTTTGTACCTGGGAGGCCAAATCCATACATTCATCCATAATTGATAAATGCTGTTTACGCGTTAAACCCAGGTTATCAAAACAACCTGCTATGATCAGGTTTTCAAGCATTCTTTTGTTAATCTGACCCAGGTCCATTCTGCGGCAGAAATCAAACAGTGAAACAAACTCTCCTTCTTTACGCACCTGTACAATGCTTTTTACCGCATTTTTACCTACATTTTTAATAGCTCCCAACCCGAAACGAATACCATCCCTGGCAGCAGTGAAGGTTTCAAAACTTTGGTTGATATCGGGCGGCAGGATTGGAATGCCCAGGCGCTGACATTCCCGGATATAAAAAACCACCTTATCCTGATTATCAATAACACTGGTTAAAAAGGCACACATGTACTCTACCGGGTAATGGGCCTTTAGCCAGGCAGTCTGATATGAAATTAAAGCATAGGCAGCTGAATGGCTTTTGTTAAAACCGTAACCGGCAAAACTCTCCATAATATCAAACATACGGGTGGCCACTGGTTCATCTATATTATGACGGGCAGCTCCGGCTATAAACTTGTCCCTTTGCCGCGCTAATTCCTCCGGTTTTTTCTTGCCCATGGCCCGACGCAGGCCATCTGCTTCTCCCATTGTAAAATCAGCCATCTGGCTGGCTATCTGCATAACCTGTTCCTGATACAGAACTACACCATAAGTCTCCTTTAAAATATTCTCCAATTCAGCGTGAATATATTTAATCTCCTGGCGACCATGTTTGCAGTTTATAAAATCATCCACCATCCCGCTGCCCAAAGGACCGGGACGATATAAAGCAATAACCGCGATTATCTCTTCAAAACGGTCCGGTTTTAGTTCACTAAGAATCCGGCGTAACCCGTTACTTTCCAACTGAAATACCCCTACAGTATCCCCATTGGACAAGAGCTCATAAACCTCGGGATCATCCAGGGGAAGACCGTCAATATCAAGCATTACCCCCCGGGTCTTGTTGATAACTTCCCTGGCCCGGTCAAGCACAGTCAGCGTGCGCAGTCCCAGGATATCCATTTTCAGCAGGCCGATATCCTCTACAGTTTCTTTCGCATACTGTGTAATTACATGACCTTCGGGAGTCTTTTGCAAAGGGAGAAAATGGCTGAGATTCTCCTGCCCGATTACTACCCCGGCAGCATGGATAGATGCATGACGGGGCATTCCTTCAATGGCTCTGGCCATATCAATAATTCGACGGGTGTCATAATCGTTTGCATAAGTCTGAGCCAGATCAACCGACATCTCCAATGCCCGTTCAATAGTTACCCCCAGTTCAGTAGGGATCATTTTAGCTATACGATCAACCTCGCCATAGGGTACATCCAAAGCCCTGCCTACATCACGAATAGCTGCCCGGGCCGCCATGGTACCAAAGGTAATAATCTGCGCTACCCGGTCAACCCCATATTTATCGATAATATATTCAATTACTTTATCCCGTTTCTGGAAGCAAAAGTCTATATCAATGTCCGGCATACTGACCCGTTCCGGATTTAAGAATCGTTCAAACAGCAAGCCGTAAGTTAAGGGATCTATAGTAGTAATGCCTAATATATAGGAAACCAGACTGCCAGCTGCAGAACCTCTGCCAGGACCTACCGGCACATCATTATTGCGCGCCCAGTTGACCAGATCCTGAACAATGAGAAAATAACCGGCGAACCCCATAGTCTTTATTACCCCTAACTCATAGGTCAATCGATCAGTTATCTCAGTAGTAAGGGTTTGATAGCGTTTTTGTGCCTTTACCCAGACTAATTCTTCAAGATAGGATTCGGGAGTATAACCGGCAGGTATATCAAAATTAGGTAAATACATGGTTCCGAACTGAAAATCCAGGTTACACTGCTCGGCAATCAGCAGTGAATTGCCAAGTGCTTCCGGATTATGAGGGAATAAATTGCTCATTTCCTCAGCCGACTTCATATAAAATTCACTGCCCGTGAATCTCATGCGTTGGTCATTAGTAACAACCGAACCGGTTTGAATACATAACAGGACATCATGTACTTCAGCGTCTTTACGGTTAATATAATGTAAATCATTGGTGGCAACCAGAGGAATTCCCGTCTCCTGACTGAGCTGTAACATATGGGGGAATATCTGTTTTTGTTCACTCAAGCCATGATCCTGAACTTCCAGATAAAAATTACCCTCTCCAAATACCCGGTTATAGAAATGCGTAAGTTCCAGCGCATCCTCATACCTACCCTGCAGCAGCAATTGAGGTATCTCTCCGGCTATGCATCCGGACAAAGCTATTAACCCTTCGCTGTACTGTTCCAATAACTCTCTGTCTACGCGAGGTTTATAATAAAAGCCTTCCAGATACGCTCTACTGACCAGTTGTACTAAATTCCGATAGCCCTGCTCATTTTTACATAGCAGAATTAAATGATAATTCTGGTCATCAACCCGGGCTTCCTTGTCCAGACGACTGCGAGGGGCTACATATACTTCACAACCAATAACAGGCTTAATACCTTGCTTTTTGGCTTCCCGATAAAAATCAATGGCTCCATAAAGTACCCCGTGGTCAGTCAGGGCAACCGCCGGCATGTCCAATTCCACTGCTCGGGCAACCAGGTCTTTGATACGACAGGCACCATCCAACAAACTGTACTCGGAATGATTATGTAAATGAACAAATTGACTCATATTGTTTCCCCTTAAATGGTTTACCCAGGTAATATTGATACCATGCAAAAGCTGCCCTGTCTTCAGAACTCTACCATTGATTATAAACTAACTGACCGAAAAACGATAAGCCCGGGCAAGCTTTTTATAGCTTGTCGGGCTTTAAAGATTTGTTATGTTTATAATCTCAAGAATTTCGTTGTTCCTTTAGCCGTTTACTCATGATTCCGCCTACCCTGCCACAGGCAGCATTGCTTAAAGACTCCCAACCATCCCGTTCGATCTGCTCACCTAA
>JAQVWB010000227.1 GCA_028698695.1 Syntrophomonadaceae bacterium
AATTATTGAAGCCCAAATTATAGGCGACCAGGGCGTCAGGAATCTGGAACTGTATTTAAAAAACCTTACTGAAGACGAACGGAAAATAATTCTGCAGGGCTGCCTGATAAACTACTATGCCAATTAAAAATCACACGGGTTAGCAGTCGTGTTATCCTGAGCGGCAGCGAAAGATCTCCTGCCTCATTACGAAATGTAAACCCCAAAGCGGAGGCTTTTAGCCTCCGCTTCTGTTTCATCCTGTGGTACCTTGTAGAAACACCCTACTCCTGGGAAATCGTAAACCGCCAGGCGCAAAACCATTCCGGCGGATGTTCATCAGGAGGACAACCAACACACTCAGTTTGAATACGCTCATCAATCTCCCAGGCAAAACGGCTGTACTCAACCAAACCTGCTGACTTGCACGGATAATCCGCCAACCCCTTGCGCTTACGGGCTGACTGTACGCGACAATCATTCATTTGAAAAACAATACTGGCAGGACCCTCCTCTATTATTGACTGCACATTAACACGCGAGTACATACGAAAACCCAGTGCCTGCTTTAACCCTTGCAGACCGGCCCGCTCCGGCAACCCCAGGAAACTCTTTATCATGCGCGCCTCCACCTGGGAAAAACGATTCCAGCAGGAATCATTGCAGCGTTTGGCATCATTCATACCATAAGCCTGCTCAACTGCCTGAAACCAGATACCGTCCATGGCCAGCCAATTCTTGCCTAACTCCCCGGTCAGCTCGATCAACTGCTCACGAGGCAAATCCAGCAGGGGCGCAGGGATACCATCCTTTACCTCAAAGCCCAGGGCTTTGCCCAGCCGTTCCACCTCAATACGGCTAAACTTGTCATTTACCTCCTCCAGCATATCCAGAGCCCGCTTCATACCGAGTTGATGTTCAACCTCCCGAAACCACAGGGTATGATGAATCGCCTGACGATGTGACATATCCATAACGAAACGAGCCAGTTGCTCCTGACTCAAATCTTCCAGCCTGAGATCAGTATTACTATCTTTCAATGACATAAAAAGCGCCTCCCTATGACAAAAACTTTTAGCATCAGCCCATAAAGAGTACTTCTTCTTTTTTACCACGCCTCCTCTTTTTAAATCCTGTAAAAAGTCCTTAAACGTAGAATAGAGCGATGAAAAAATATAAATGACAACTTACCATAAACCGGAATATAATTGAAATAGTCGGTAAATAAACTATTAAACGGAAGGATGGGGTTTGTGAGGAAAAAACAAGTTGGCTGGTTGACGGTTCTATGTTTGGCGGTTGCTCTGGTACTTGGTCCGGGTGCACCCCCGGCACAATCTTTTGGTCCGGTTCTTGATAAGAGTAGAATATTTATTGAGGCTCCATTGGCCGGAGAAACCCTGACGGGTGGTTCCAAGTATGAGATCATGTGGGATGTAGCTATTAATGATTATGTACAATTTGATCTGGCCTATACAACTGATGGCGGTGCCACTTACGAGATAATTGTCACCGGGGATAAAAACACTTTTACTATCGATGATAGTTATACCTGGACAGTACCAAATATTGCAGCACCTTCAATACAAATTGCCGTGATTCTTACGGTACCATCGAACTCTATGCCACAAATTCCTACAGCTTATTATAACTTATCCGGTCAATTTGCCATCAAAAAATCCAGCAACATTCTCAAACCTAATCTGCCTGATATAAACCCGGTAATACTTATTCCGCTGGCTCCGGCTAATCTGAGCGGAACAGCCTTATCAACCAATTCCGTAAAACTTGAATGGGAAGATAAATCCAGCAATGAAACTAATTTTATAATCGAGCGTAAAGGGCCGGGAATGGCGCCCAACGAAGAAATTGCAACTGTAAACGCTAATGTAACCACCTTTACTGATACCGGCTTAACTGCGGATACTGAATACATGTATCAGGTACGAGCCAGTAATCAAAACGGAAAATCAAATTTTGCCGGACCGGTAACTGTGCAGACCAAAGCAGCAATAGTATTGCCGGTTATAACCCTGGCAGCTCCAACGGAACTTAAAGCTGACAGTATTACCAATACCAATGTAGTGCTAAGCTGGAAGGATAACTCGGATAATGAGAGCGGCTTTAAAATCGAACGGGTTACCGGCAGCGGCACCTATACCGAACTGGCAGCTGTAGCAGCAGGAATTGTCAGCTATACTGATCCCTCAGTAATCCAAGGCAACGCTTACTCCTACCGGGTTAGAGCCTGGAACAGCAATGAAAACTCAGCTTATTCCAATACCGTCACCGTAAACATAGCTGCTGGAACGACACCGCCGGCAGAAACAGAAACCAAACCACCTACTGGTAGCCCGGAAACTACTCTGCGCTTTGTAATTGGACAGAGTAAATACAGCTGGAATGGTACCAACCAACCTATGGATGTTGCTCCGATAATCAGGGAAGGCCGTACCCTGTTGCCGGTTCGCTATGTAGCCGACCCTCTGGGGGCACAGGTACTATGGAATGAAGCTGAACGCAAAGTAACGATAAAAACTACCAGCAAAACCATAGAACTATGGATTAACAACAACACCGCCACTGTAAACGGTACTAAAGTACTAATTGACCCCAACAATACAAAAGTAATGCCGGTTGTAATTCCCCCGGGCAGAACCATGCTGCCGCTGAGATTTATTGCCGACAACCTGGACTGTAATGTGGAATGGAACGATGCCAATAAAGAAGCGATTGTTACTTATCCTAAATAAATAAACCTATACCATCTATAACAAGCAGTAACCCCGCCGGAATAAATCCCGGCGGGGTTAAATTATCTTATCAATTATACCTGTTTAAGAATGTGGGCATGTGCAGCTACATAAATCGTTCCGGGAATACCGCTTACATCAACAATAAATGTATAGGTCGTAAAATAGCTGCCAGGAGTATATTTATAGGGAAAACTCCCCGGTGCGCTGCTGGGTGGAATAACAGCACCGACATATAGCTGTACCTGGTTCATTACATAAGGAAAGTCGGTTGTATAGGTTACCAATAAGTTACTATCCTGACGAAGAAAATTTACTGTTCCTA
>JAQVWB010000034.1:0-3103 GCA_028698695.1 Syntrophomonadaceae bacterium
GTCTGCAGTGTAGAACGAAAAAAATATTTAAGGGGGAAATTTAATGAAGGACGTATTTGTAGTAGAAGCTGCCCGTACACCTGTTGCCCGCGCTGGCAAGCAATCCTGGTTCACCAATGTTCGTGCCGATGAATTATCCGCTATTGTTTTCAAAGAACTGAGAAAAAGAATTGGTCTGGAAGACAAAGCCAAGCAGGGTATCATCGATGACGTAGTTTGGGCTGCAACCGCCAATGCTTTCATGGAACAGGGTCTTAACCAGGGTCGTCTGGCCTGGATTCTTTCCGACGGCTCCTATGACGTTCCCGGATGTACCGTTGACCGCTTCTGCGCCTCCGGTATTAACTCTATCCAGTTTGCTATCGCCAACATGATGGTTGGCTGGGGCGGCGATGTTCAAATCGCTGGTGGCGCACAGCATATGAGCCATATTCCTATGGGTGCCGGCGCTGATGTTCATCCTGACCTCGGAAACTACATGAACATGGCAGCTATTAACATGGGTTACACTGCTGAAATCGTAGCACGTCGTTTCAATGTTACCCGTGAACAACAAGACGAACTGGCAATGGGATCTCATCAGAAGTGTGCTGCTGCTCAGGCGGCTAACAAAACCAAAGACACCATTATTCCCATTCAGGTTAAAGTTCCTGCCAAAGGTGCCAAAAACACCAATCCACACAATGCAGCTGCTGCTTATGTAGCTACTGATTATCTGGCTAAGGCTGCTGCTGAAGGCGGCGCAGAGCTGGCTGATGTAATCGTAGCCCGTGACCAGGGTGTTCGTCCCGAAACTACTATGGAATCCTTAGCTGCTATGGCTCCGGTTTTCATGCAGGACGAAGCTGCTACTGTTACTGCCGGTAACGCTTCCCAGATTAATGACGCTGCTGCCGGTGTTGTTCTGGCTACTCCTGAAGGCGCCAAAGCACTGGGCAAGAAACCTATCATGAAGATGGTCTCCTGGGCAGTTATCGGTTTAGAGCCCGATATCATGGGTGTTGGACCGGCGCTGGCTATTCCGAAGGCTCTGAAGAGAGCCGGCATGACCAAGGATCAGATTGGTCTGTGGGAAGTAAACGAAGCTTTCGCTTCACAAGCTTACTATTGCTGCAACACAGTTTTGAATCTACCTAAAGATCGTGTAAATGTATGGGGTTCCGGAATTTCCATCGGCCATCCGCTGGCATGTACTGGTGCCCGTATTGCTACTGATATAACCGCAATGTTCAGAGATCCTGATTTTGCTGATGTAGAATACATCGTTGAGTCCATGTGTATTGGTCATGGTCATGGTGCTGCCGTTATCTGGCAGAGAGTAAAATAGTCTTACTTAAAACCTTAAAGGCAGGTTGGCTTTCCGCCACCTGCCTTTTTTCGTTGTAAGGTATTCAATAATTTTTGAACCTGACTGTTCCTGAATAACCTGACTAGACCTGACGGTTGTTTTAATTTATTTCTGACACAAATTTACACAGCAACATTAATTGTGACCCGGCACTCAGATTTAGGATTAATATTGAAGCTGAGTGCCGGGGAACATCAATAGTCCCCGTCAGAGGGATTTAACAGATTTACACTAAATTATTTATTAATTATTATTGACCAGGATTAATTATAGTGAGTTGAATTCCAACAAATTAATATATTTTATCAGAACTATTTGAACCTGACGATTATTTTTAAAATAATGAAAATTTAACCGTCAGGTCAAGTCATTAAAAGTCAGAAGAAGTCAGGTTCTAAAAATTAGTAACCTAACTCCTATCCTCTTACTCCTCACAAATTAGAAGCGGCACGGGGATGGTCCGTGCCGCATATTTGTTATGATATGATATTTAGTTCGAAAATCTAGGCGTTCATAAAATTCTTAACCAGGATTAATGGTGTGCCTGCATCAGCTGATCCGCTAATCAGGTCGGCCAGACTGGCAATGAGGTCTTCTACTTTACGCGGAGTAGTTCCCTCGGTTTCAATACTATTCACAGCTTGTTTTTCTTTCTTCCTGGATTCCAAGGTATTGGCAATCTCGGTCAACTCAAATCCATCTTCCCACATCACGTCTACCATATACTTATACTTGAGACCTTCACGATATTTTCCTCTAAGACCGGCAGTCAAGCCAAAGGCCGGTTGCGGGTCTGCCAGTTCATAAATGCCGGTGGAAGGGTCACAATAGGCTCCATCTCCGTAGACTATTACCTCAACCTTCTTATTCATTTTTTCAGCAACCTGCTGCTGGACCAGATCAGCCAGTTCATCGGCCTCACGGGGAGCCAACTTAAGGCGATCTCCCGAGGACATATTGCTACCCAGCAATCCCCATTCTGACCAGGCTTTATTTCCCCGATTGTTGCAAATATCCTGTAAAGTTATACACGGGACTTTGGTAGTGCTTATCTTCTGCATGGTTCTATTTCTGGCATGAACATTAGCTACAACAACTGCATCAACCGGATATTCAGTAATGCGGAGCGGGTCATTGCATATTATAATTTCTACATCTTTAGCCTGTTCCCTTATTATTTCCTGATATAATTCCATATAATCAACGCCGGTAATGGGATGACTAAACTTCTGCCCTTTAAGTGCCTGTACTTCTATCTGATTAGTATTGTATCCCAAAACTTCCACCACATCCGGTGGTAAAAGCTGATTTCCTACTTCGTCATTGGGAAAAGATAATTGAACAATTACTTTACCCTGAGGTACAGCAGCAGCAAGGCCCTTCAGGATTAGAGAAAACCGATTACGACTTAGTATTGGGAATACTACTCCTAAAGTGCTATCCGGTTTTAAATTCAGTTTATGTGCTACGTCCTCAGCAATTTCCGATACAGTAACAAAGTTATCCTGAGCGCGGGCAACTACTGACTCAGTAATACAGACTGTATCTGCATCATCAAGTAATCCATCATGATCACATTTGGTTAAAGCCTGAAATACCATATCAACCAGATCAGTCCCGGGAACGATTACTCCCAGCTTAATTCCAAACGCTGATACTCCAACATAATCAGGTATTATTCCCACAGTCAACATCCTTTACATATGAAACTAGGTTATTAATTAACCCCTACCAAATATAGCGCATATCTATAAT
>JAQVWB010000034.1:3203-12274 GCA_028698695.1 Syntrophomonadaceae bacterium
TACTCCCAGCTTAATTCCAAACGCTGATACTCCAACATAATCAGGTATTATTCCCACAGTCAACATCCTTTACATATGAAACTAGGTTATTAATTAACCCCTACCAAATATAGCGCATATCTATAATGGTTTCAAGAACATCGCTTCATTTTAATCATGAATACATTCCGATTTTTTACATTTATCTATTAACGGAAAAACTGCAATCCTCATAAATAACGCCTATTCGCCTATTCTGGAAATAAGAACCGGTTTCATTCGGTTCAGCGCCTTGCCACGATGGCTGATTAAGTTTTTTTCCTGGCGCGATAACTGGGCCATACTTTGGTTATACCCCCGGGGCATAAACAACGGGTCATAGCCAAATCCCTGTTCACCAACTGGTTGCCGGAGAATAATGCCCTCGCAATAATCCTCAACCACCAGGGTTTCTCCTTCGGGGGTACTTAATGCCATGCAACACATAAACCGGGCAGTTCTTTCCGGTTCATCTATATCTTTCATTAAATCCAACAATTTTTGATTATTATCTTCATCGCTGGCTTCTGCACCGGCAAATCGGGCTGAATATATTCCCGGTTGCCCATTTAATGCATCCACTACTAATCCGGAATCATCAGCCAAGCACCAGTAACCGGTAGCTTTTGCTGTCTCACGCGCCTTTTTTTCCGCATTCTCCTGAAAAGTATTGCCGTCCTCAACCACTTCCGGTAATGATGGTATATCATGCAGATTTATAACGGAAATACTTATATCATTCAGCATTTCCTGTAACTCCATTTTCTTGCCCTCATTACGGGTTGCCAGCAATAGAGTCTTCATAAAGCTCTCCCAACACTGATTTTTGTATCGTAATTAATTCCTGAATTCCTTTTTCAGCTAATTGCAACAGAGTATCCAATTCGTCTCTGTCAAAAGGCTCATTTTCAGCTGTACCCTGAATTTCTACAAATTTACCTTTACCAGTCATAACCACATTCATATCGACATCAGCCTGAGAATCTTCCACATATTCCAAATCCAAAATTGGCACTCCCTGCAAAATCCCCACACTGATGGCTGCTACATAATCAGTTAAAGGAATGCTTTCCAATATTCCTTCTGCTTTCATTTTTTGCAGAGCCAGCCCTAAAGCAATAAAACTGCCGGTAATAGAAGCAGTACGAGTTCCGCCATCTGCCTGGATTACATCACAATCTATCCAGATAGTTCTTTCACCCAATTTATTCAGGTCAACTACTGCGCGTAAGGATCTACCAATCAATCGTTGAATTTCGGATGTCCTTCCGGTAACTTTGCCACGTGCTGCTTCCCGTGGTGTTCTGGTCCCGGTTGAAGACGGTAATAGTGAATACTCCGCAGTTACCCAGCCTGACCCGGTTCCTTTTAAAAATGAAGGTACTTTGTCCTCAATCATAGCTGAACATAAAACCCTGGTATCACCTGATTCAATTAAAACTGACCCATTGGGGTGTTTTATGAATCCGGGAGTAACCTTTACCTCCCTCATCTCATCTTTTCTCCGGCTATTTGGTCTTATCATTTTACCCCTCCATCTATTATTAATCCCAATTACGTCGACAAAGGTATTCTGCTTTGCCTAACATTGCATTTCCACCTGACTTACCAGGGTAATCATATCCCCCAGCAATAACCTTCCTACATTATAAAATGATGAATCGTCCCCGCTAACAACAAATTCCCGGTGGGGAGCACTCTTTGCATCATTTAACAAGTCTCGCTTTTGCAGATAATCTTTTAATTCAGTTACCGTTTCCAAAGAGGGATCAATTACTGTAACTCCCGACCCGGCGCATTCGCTGATAACAGCGGATAAAAAAGGATAATGCGTACAACCCAGTACTATAGTATCTACTCCAGCCTGCAAAAGCGGTTGCAAGTATTCCTGCACTATGTTGCTGACTTCTGTTCCCTGCAGTTGACCTGATTCCACGAGGGGAACAAATCGTGGACAGGCTACTTCATAAACCTGGGCCTGGGATTGTAGTTCAATGATCTGGCGGGAATAGGATTTACTGTTTACTGAAGCTTGCGTAGCCATTACTCCAATCTTTCCGTTACGCGTCGTTCTGATAGCTGCCCGGGAGGCTGGATTCACTACCCCCAAAAGTGGAATATTATATTGATTATGCATTTGCGGAACGGTTATGGAAGAATGAGTTCCACAAGCAACCACGATAGCCTTGACCTTATGTCCCAGCAAATATTCTACTATATATTGAGCATAGCTCATTAATTGCTGCGGTGATTTATTGCCGTAAGGCAAGTGAGCCGTATCTCCAAAATAAATAAAGCTTTCTCCCGGAAGCTGTTCAACCATGGTTTTTATTACCGTTAAACCTCCAACGCCTGAGTCAAACACTCCTATAGGGTTATTTTTCATTGCATGCACCTCATTAATAATAAGCTGGTAGTTTAATATACAATAATAAATGTATCACTTTTATATGATATATTCCATATTCTGCACCACTGCAGACAATAAAATAAGGGGAGTAGCAAACTAATTCTACTCCCCACTTATGGTTTGTACATAAAAAAACTTTTAAATATTGGCAGAGGTCGATAAAGGTTTAGAAATATCAACATATTCACCTATTGCAGTTACTGGCTGACCTTCAATCATAAAAGATATCTGCTCAACGGAAGGAAACTGTCCTAATGTTTTAATTATTGCACTTATCATCAGTTTTTCCTCATCAGCATTTTTAATTCCTGTGGCCTCTTTGCTCAAATCAATAATACATAATCCTTCCGGTTTAATATTTATATCTCTTAATCTTGTTCCTTCAGGTGCTATTGCTAAATACTCATCGGTCTGAGGTCCTTTAAACAACTCCTGCAAGGTTTTTCGTGCCATTCCTTCCTGTTTGGGGATCATCCTTTTTTCCACCATCAGTTTATTACCTTCAGGCCCAATAAAATATAATAACACTTCCCTCATTTCATCGCTTTCAGCAACCATATCATTATTAACAACAACCGGAGTATCCACCGAGGCAGTTTTATCAACTGGTTGTTTCGGTAACAAATTTACCAGATCCTTTAAACTTTTCACATTCTCTACCTTTTCATTGGGCTGACATCCTCCACTTACGAGGCAGACGGCCAGTACCATAATTGCAATAGAAATAATTAATTTTTGACTCATATTTTAAAGCCCTCCTACAAGTTCCTTTTCTATGCTTACGAAGCTCGTCTTTTTTTTATGCTATTTTTATTTAAAAACAAGCAAAAAAAGGCGAGTACCAAAAACCGATACTCGCTTATGAAGGAGGAGCTATTTTAGCAAACATACTGTTTGCCAATCTGCTTATAAAATTCTTACGCCCGATTATTTTTTAACATTGATTTTTTCTCTGCCCGTACAATATTTATTAAATTATCCCGGTTCAAATCATCTACCGTATATAAAATTCCCTCTGCCCGTTCAGCCAGTTTTTCCAAATATAGATGATTGGATTCCACTCCTATACAAATAAATCTTATATTAGCTTCAGGAATCTGTGCAGCCGCCTCCAAAGCATCTACTTTAGCATCCAGAGTCCACAGAGGTGTATTAGGTACTCCATCAGTTATCAAAACCATCAGCGGGTTACGCACCCGGCTTTCTTTAACTAGATTTACTGCAGTTACGATCCCGTCTGCCATTGGAGTTAGTCCAGCCGGACTAACAGTGGCCAGCCCTTTACGTAAAATCTGCTGATTACGCGTAAAAGGAACTACCACCCTGCTGCTGCGTTCCTGAAAAGTAACTACCGCTACCTTTTCCTTGCCGGTCAATAACAAATGCTCGGCCAGATAACAGGCTGCCTGACGCTTGTCTCCCGCCATACTTCCACTGGCATCTATTACCAGACAAACATCAATGGGAATATAACTCTTTTTTTCATAGTAATGAAGATCTGAGCGTTTTATCGCTAAGCCACTTTCCCCGCGTAAAAACGAATTCTTTTTCGCCTGAATAATAGTCTCGGGAACAGCCAAATCACCCGACCAGGTACCATCCCTGTTATTACGGGTTTTATTACGATTCGTAAATTCTACCTGGCTGCTCTGGTTTTCCAACTTGCCCATTTTTTTGAATCTGCTGGTCCCCCCTGCGGGGGCTTTCCTCATATTACGCCTTATTTCAGTTTCCAGTTCACATTTGTGATTAATGATGAAATCAGTCAGCTTTAATCCTTGTTTGGTAAGAACCGTACCCATCGGAGTTTCCTTTAGAACACTCAATTCTTTGAGTTCCTCAACATAGTGTTCTACATCACCCCATTTTTTCTTTTGTTGATCAATTCCCTTGCGTTTGAAAATGTTGGTACTATAGCTCTCCATGAAATCCTGAATTTCTTCGACCCCGCCGAACTTTTCAGCCAGTTTCAAAATTAACTGATTAACATTTTCCTTTTCCGGTAATGCTGTAGCATGTTGACCTCTTAGTTTTTTCCAGGGTAACTTTAGATATCCGGCAAAGCTTTCTTCCTGTTGTTTTTGCTTACCATGAATAATATTCTTAACCTTGCCTAATTCGACTTCAGATAATAATATAACTTCCTCAATTGCCTCAACCAAAACATATACTAAAGCATACTCATCCCGGTTTAGCCTGGCCAGAACATGAACATGATCCTTGCCTTCTTCGCCTTCCAGATAAGGGTGTAAATTCCCTTGATATAGCTCATATACCGTACCCTTGCCAACGCTGGTAGTAACGAAAATCTTATTGGTATACTCAATTACCATTTTGAATCGTTCGTCTTCGGCATACTGTAGTTGGGGATCTTTTTCCAGAAAGTGTTTATCCAAAGCCGCAAATATCGCCCGGGCTACATCACGCGGATCAATTTCACCAGGTTTATGATAAGTATCAATGTGTACTACCTGGTCGGTATCAACAAAATCAAGATAGGTTTTGCCTGCATCACGATTTAATAAAATTTTAATTTGGCCTTTAATTCTTCTTTCCGGCATACGTGCATGAGCCTTACGGCTAACTACCGTACTTTCACCCAAGCGGACGCCCTGATCCTGACCAAAATACAGTCCCAAATAATTACCAACTGCAGCAGCTTTATCGATATTTATGCGTTCATTGGACAAGACGACACCCCCCTGTATCCAAATTACATGTCTTTAGGGGTAAGCGTTTTTTCAGTATTAATTAATTCCGATCTATTCATTTCTTTAACAGGACGGGCACTGCTGGGGAAATAATCAACATCTTCTTCGTTGTCTTTTTTACCCTTGTTTTTACGACTCTTGAAGTTTAGAATTCCATCTTTAGCAGTCCTGGCATCCGTCTCATTAATCATTCTAACCAGTGTGTCACCATCAACACGGTGTTTTAAAACCAGTGGTAGCATATCAGTAACATCATTGATTAAAACTTTATCACGTCCCCTGACGATGCTATGCAATACAGCACCCTGTTGCATTGCTTCTATGGCTCTTATACTCTCCAGATTATGTTTAATATAAAGCCGGGCAATATAATTGCGAAGGAAATCCGGCAAATCAGTATTTTCATACTGGTTGCCCCATTTAACCATATTTTCGCGCAATGCATTGTTAGCCGCTTCATCACTGTCACTTATTTGATTTGACTTTGATTGGCGAATTTTATATGCATGGGAATTTTCCTTTAACATTTGGGCCAGTATGTCAACTGAGTCTGGTCTGCCCATATAGCAAACCATATCAAACCGGTCTGACAACTGACGACGAATCTCTTCCAATGGTCCCGGGTCTTCGTCTGGATTGGATGCTGCCCAAACTGACACGCTTACCTTAACTTCCACTACCGGAAGTCCGGCCTCTTCAATTTGAATATGACCAGGCTTATTACCCATTACATCCAGAAGAATATCAGTAATTTCAGGGGAAGTATCTGCCAGTCGGTTTATCTCATCTACAAATAGTATGCCACGATGAGCCTGGGGTATAAGACCTGGTAATAACCTTGCCTCCGGTTTGTCGGTATCAGTCAATTTACCAATATCAATACTGCCTGCAACTGTCCCTACCTTTGCAGAATGGGATATTTCCAAAAAGGGCATAGGTATATCTTCTACACCAATCTGCTCAATTTCTTCCCTGGACAAATCTCTGTGGTGAGGACAATGTGGTGCATTTGGATCACAATTATAAACGCATCCCTTAATCCGAGTTATATCGGGGAGAATACCTCGCGCTGCCCGCATAATAGTCGTTTTACCTGTCCCTCTGAGACCTTCTGCATGAACATGGAGGGGCTCACCAACATAACTGGAGACGATGGACATCATAACCAACTCAAACAACGCTTCATTACCTTCATATCTCTCTAGCTTACTAAATGGTATCATGCACATCACTTCCATCTCTCCAGGCTGGAAACCAAGTTTCCTTTACCTGTATATTATCCGATTTTTTTATACCATCGTAATATTCACCGTTTTTATTCCGATCCCCTGCATAACAGACGGCGATATTAATGTATTAATTTTACCCTCCCTTCAAATATATTCGAAAACGTTCTTTCTTCCTAGAATCACTATAAACCATTTTGTGATTTTTTTCTCTATATTTGCAACGATTGGTTGCATATATTGGATAGTTTGCACTGCACCGATACTTACATAACTTTTTTATGGTTCCTCTGATTGTGTATAAATAAAAGGAAAGGCTTTTTTATACAAATGCCTATCCTTCAATATTTCTTATCTTCTTACATCCTATTTTCTTATCGTAGTATGTCACTAACTATGGCACCATTTAGTCGTATATTACGTCTATTCATCACTTTATGGGATATATCCGGCATTATTGTATACCTAAACGCTGGCGAAGTAATTTTGCGCGTGAACGACTTAGTATGATATTCTTATTACCATTATTAAGATGCAAAATGTAAGAACCTTCACCGAAATTAATTATTTCCTTTATATAGTTCAGGTTTACAATAAACGCCTGATGGGCCCGAAAGAAATGCGCACTGTCCAATCGTTGTTCCAGTTCATTTAAAGTATAGTTGCTAAGATAACCCTCATCATCGGCCGTGCAAATAAATACTTTTTTAGCCTGACTCTCACAATATACGACATCACTTTGATTTAATAATGTAACTTTCCCCTTTTCTCTAACTGGTAGTTTATTGGCATACACTTCCTGGCTTTTGTATCTCTCCAGCATAAAATCAACACGTTCTCTTAATTTATTACGTACAGTTACATCAATTATATCTTTATGAGCCATCTGATACTTGGCTCTATCTATAGTTTTCTCAATACGTTGCTGTTCAATTGGCTTAATAATATAATCCAGCAAACCCAACTCATAAGCATATGCTGCCATATCTTTATCTTCGCTTATAAAAACCAGCAAAGGGGGTTCCTTTAAACTTTCAAACTTTTTGACAGTTTCCAGTCCCATCATTTCATAACTTGTAATATTTATAAAGACCAGATTAACTTTTTTCTCCTGGCATAACAATAATGCCTCCAGTACTCGAACTGCTTCTCCCACTATTTCTACATTATTTGCTTGTTCAATGATATAGCGTAAAACAATACGTTCTCTTTCATCTTCATCTACAATCAATACTTTTACGGTCATGTACTCACTCCCAGCAAAAACCGCCTAATAAAAACAATCATCCTTTACTTAAATATATAGCTTTCAGGCATATAAAACAACAATTAAATCCCCTATTGATGCAAATCATTCCCCGACAGGCTTCATTTTTTAACTTATTTCTGGTACGCTTATGCACAAAGGAGTTGACAGTATGCGATATGAAGGAACCGTTTACCGCCCTCCCAGTGAAGCCAACAGTTTATTGATTCAGGCCACTATTGGCTGTCCCCATAACAAGTGCACCTTTTGTGCCATGTATAAAGGCACAAAATTTCGTCTCCGCAGTGTAGAGGAAATTAAGGAGGACTTGTTATCTGCACATAATTATTATGGAGAAAGTATTTACTCGTTATTTTTTCCGGATGGCAACACAATTATTATGAAAACTGACCAGTTGGTTGAAATATTTGAATATGCACACCGCCTTTTTCCTCATTTGAATCGTATTACGGTTTATGGCTCAGCCCGTTTTGTTGATAAAAAAAGCTCTGAAGACTTATTGCGTTTGAAAAAAGCGGGTCTATCCAGAATTCATACCGGTATGGAAAGCGGCGATGATATCACCCTGCAAAATATTAATAAAGGTACCACCAGCGAACAAATTATTTCGGCAGGACTAAAATTAAGGGCCGCCGGAATTGAGACCAGCGAATACTATCTGGTAGGAATTGGCGGCCGGGAACGCACTCGGGAACATGCTATCAATAGTGCCAGGACTTTATCCGCCTTCAGCCCCGATTATATTCGTTTAAGAACCTTTGTGCCTATTCCTGGGACCGCGCTATTTGAAGACTACCGGGAAGAGAGATTTGAACTGTTAGGCCCCCATGAGGCACTGCGGGAGATTCGTCTGCTAGTTGAGAATCTAAATTGCGAAAACTCAATGGTATTAAGCGACCATGTATCTAATTACTGGAATGTTCAGGGGCTACTGCCCCGCGATCAGGTAACTATGCTGGAAAGTATTGACCACGCCCTCACCATAGATGAAAGTCGATTTAGACCAGCACACCTTAGTCGCTTATAGTGTCTCAAATTTGATAGTTATTCTCCGATTTGAGACAACTTGTGTCTACTTTTTGATACACAGCAAGACCCTTATAAGTTGATAATACCGCCATATAGGATTTTATAATATTGGCACAGTACTTGCATATATATAGGGCAGGGGGGACATACACACAGGGGAGTATAACCAATTCTTGCTGAGGGACTTTTGAGCGGCTTTAAAAGGTCCCTCATTTTTTATTGGCAAATGGGGTTTTAGTGAATCTTTACGGAAGCAGGTGGAATGATAAATACTTCCTCTCCCCGAAAATCGAAATAATCACTAAGTTTCCAATATACTCCACGACTCAGGCGCGTATCAGCTTCCCAGCGATAAGAGATATAAGGAACATCTCCTTTGAAGAAAAGTCGTATTTCACCTTCCAGAAGGT
>JAQVWB010000035.1 GCA_028698695.1 Syntrophomonadaceae bacterium
CTTTGTAGTTGGCTGTTTCCACTCCAAAGCCGGGAAAAGCATCCTGGCCTTCTCCTCCACATATAAGGATAAAGAGGGCAACCTGCACTCCCGCATCAGACCACTACTTACCAGTGGAGCAGTTGTTACCGTGCCACGTACCCAGGTTCAGTACCTCGTTACCGAGTATGGCAAAGTAAACATGAAGGCGATGTCTACCTGGGGAAGAGCCGAAGGATTAATCAACATTGCTCATCCGGATTTTAGAGAAGAGCTGATAAATGCGGCCAAAGAAATGAAAATCTGGTCCAGAACCAACCGCATACCCTTTTAAACTAAACACACAAGCGGGCTAAATAGCCCGCTTTTTTTAATAGACGCGGATGACGCGGATAAACGCAGATTTACGCGGTTTTTAATAATTATTATATATAGAATTATATGATTCATGATTAGTAGGGCTGGAATTTTTTGAACCTGACTTTGCCTGCTACAATAATTGCGAAGCCCTGTGGGCGGAGCATCCGTGTCCCTTAAAGGGGACTTCAACTGACTAGACCCTGACGGTTATTTATTATTTTATATAGTCAGGTTCAGTCAGGCAGAGTCAGTAATAGTCAGGTTCAAAAAGTTGTATCGGTGATTCACCATAATAAACCTGACTCTATATTTACTAAAAACAAAAAATCTGCGTCAATTTGTGTCAAAAACAAAGGGGGCCAAAGACCTCCCCTATGAACTAGCTTCACTTAAAACAACCCTTTGCCTTGCTGATATTCCAGGGCGCTTTTTATCAGACCCAGGAATAGCGGATGAGGCCGGTTGGGCCTGGATTTTAATTCGGGATGGAATTGACAGGCAACAAACCAGGGATGATCGGAAAGCTCTATCATTTCTACCAGTCTTCCATCCGGAGAAATACCACTAATCTTTAAACCTGCCTGTTGCAGTTGTTCCCGATAATCATTATTTATCTCATAGCGATGCCGGTGTCTTTCTTCAACCTGGTCACACTGATATAGCTGGTATGATTTGCTTCCTGCGGATATCTGACAGGGATATACTCCCAGACGCATTGTTCCACCTTTGTTTTCGATATTTTCCTGGTCAGGCATCAAGTGCACTACCGGATAAGCCGTATCCGGAACAAATTCCGAACTGTTGGCCTCAGCCAATCCCACTACATTCCGAGCAAATTCTATTACTGCACACTGCATTCCCAGACAAATACCCAAAAAAGGAATGTCATTTTCACGGGCATAACGGGCGGTAATAATCTTACCCTCAATACCCCGCTCACCAAAACCTCCCGGAACCAGTATGGCATCAATATCTCCCAGCAGCGCTCCGATATCTGCTGCCTCCGCTTGTTCAGCACAAATCCATTTTATATCAATTTCACAATTATATTTAAACCCGGCATGCTTCAAGGCTTCTACAATACTGATATAGGCATCGGGAAGTTCCACATATTTACCCACCAAAGCAATGGTAACCCTGTGATCCAGGTTATGTATTCTTTCCACCAGTTCTTCCCATTCAGCTAAATCTGCCTGGTGGTTGTCGAGATTCAAGCGATTTATTACTTCCCTGTCCAACCCTTCCGCGGCTAACATCAACGGCACTTCATATATGGAATCGGCATCCATTAACTGAATAACCGCCTGACGGTCAACATCACAAAACAGTGCCATTTTGGCCCGTAAATCTTCGGATAACTCTTTTTCACTGCGACAAACCAGAATATCCGGTTGAATACCAATGCTTCTCAGTTCCTTTACGCTGTGCTGAGTGGGCTTGGTTTTTAATTCACCGGCGGTTTTTATATGCGGTACCAGGGTTACATGAATATATAGTACCCGTTCTTTACCCAAATCAAATTTTAACTGACGAATTGCTTCCAGAAACGGTAATGATTCAATGTCACCTACCGTGCCTCCAATTTCAGTTATAACTACATCAGGATTATTCTGCCTTTCCAGCATGGTAATGCGTTCTTTAATCTCATTAGTTATATGCGGAATAACTTGTACCGTCTGCCCCAGATATTCCCCCCGTCTTTCCTTGTCCAGTACCGCCTGATAAATCCTGCCGGTGGTACAATTGGAATAACGGGTCAGATTTTCATCTACAAACCTTTCATAGTGCCCTACATCCAGGTCAGTTTCCGCACCATCATCAGTTACAAAGACTTCCCCATGCTGATAAGGACTCATCGTTCCAGGGTCTACATTAATATAAGGATCAAACTTTTGTAATGCTACTTTTAATCCACGGCTTTTTAATAACCGTCCCAGAGAAGCAGCCGTTATTCCCTTACCCAGTGATGATACTACGCCTCCGGTTATAAAAATGTACTTTGTCAAAATAAGCTCCTCTCTTTCCCTTGCATACCCTGTTAAAATAATTCTTATTATAGCTTAACTAGTTCGAGTTATATAATCCAGTACAATTATTTGTAAAGATTTAGTTATTTCCCCCCGGTTAATTTCCAGAAATGGTAACTTGATTACCTGGTTAAACTTGCAGATAAATGCTTCTGCCGGCGCCAGTTTAAAAGATAGATGGGGAGTCTGAAAATGCATGGGGATTACAATTTTGGGGTTTAATTGCTGTATAATCTGAAAAGCAGCTTCGGCATCCAGGGTAAATTTTCCGCCTACCGGGGTGAACAATATATCTATCTGACCAATTTGGGCAATTAATTCTTTATCCAGTAAAGTACCCTGATCGCCTAGGTGAACCAGACTGATATCTTCGGCCATAATTTTATAAATAGTATTATTCCCCCGGTCAGCTCCTTTATTTTTATCATGGTAGGAACTGAAACCGGTAATAGTAATTCCCGGGAAGTTAAATGTTCCTGTCTCTTTGATTATTTGCGGATTGCCCTGTAAAACATGTACCGCATTATGATCCCAATGATCATGACTCACGGTAGCAATATCTACCGGCTGTTGCCAGGGAGTATAGCCACTTCGTTCATCAAAGGGATCAGTAATAATACTCTTTCCCTCAGTTTTAATAATAAAAGAAGCATGCCCCAGCCACGAAATAATCATAATTCTAACCTTTCTGGTTGACTCGATTTAAATCAAAAAACCAATACCCTTCACCCTGATAAACCAGGCGGTTATCAAGATTTAACCTGGTATACATCGAAGTCAAAGCCATATTGTCTTTTTTGCGATTCATCTGATCGCTAATTTTTTCCAATAGTTCCCTGTAATGCATAGATTCTCCGTGTTCGCCCAGTATTTCTACCGCCCAGTCTGCCTCACTTTTCTTTCTAACCTGCATCAATATCCCTCCATTTACATTTGTTCCGGGGCACTTACCCCCAGTACGCTCAAAGCATTTTTAATCGTAGTACATGTAACACTCATTAGTAACAATCTGGCTCCCTGTAAAGCCTGATTATCATTGATTACGCGATGATGATTGTAAAAACTGTGAAACAGCCCGGCCAGGTCCAGCACATAACGGGCAATCCGGTGCGGAGCCATGGTTCGGGCAGCAACATTTATTTCTTCCGGGAAATCAGCAATCTTTCTCAGCAGATCCATTTCCTCCTGCTCCTTTAACAATGCTGTATTAATCTGTTCAACTGGTGGCAGGGAAATACCGGCTGCCTCGGCCTGACGAAATATGCTGCAAATCCTGGCATGAGCATATTGCACATAATAAACCGGATTGTCCTGATTTTGTTGTTTGGCCAATTCCATGTCAAAATCCAGATGACTGTCCGGATTACGCATGACAAATATAAACCGGGCCGCATCCTGGCCAACTTCTTCAATTAATTCGTCCAGGGATACAGTGGTACCCGTGCGCTTGGACATTCTGACCACATTACCCGACCGCAGCAGTCTTACTAATTGCATAAGCAAAATATCCAGCTGGTCTGGGTTATAACCCAGAGCCTGAATTGCCCCCTTCATACGGGCTATATGACCATGATGATCAGCTCCCCAGACATTTATTACCCAATCGAAACCCCGTTCAAATTTATCCTTATGATAAGCAATATCAGCTGCAAAATAAGTGGGTAAACCATTGGCCCGTTTTAATACTTCATCTTTTTCATCCCCAAATCGAGTGGATTTAAACCACAAAGCACCATCCTTCTCATAAACAAACTCTTTTCTTTCCAGCTCAGCTATAACCTCATCAATTTTCCCTGCCTGGTGCAAAGTTTTTTCACTAAACCAGACATCATAATTAATGCCGAATTCCTGCAAAGTCTTGGCTATATAAGTTACTTTCTCCTGCAGAGCTTCTTCTACCAGGCGCTGGCGCCGTTCCTGCGATGATAAAACTACCAAATCCTTTCCATAGCGGCTGATAATTCCTTTTACGGTGTCGATTACATCCTGACCGGCATAGCCGTTTTCCGGAAACATAACATCATGACCGGTTAATTGCAAATATCTGGCTTCCAGAGACTCGGCAAAAATCTCGATCTGGTTGCCGGCATCATTAATATAAAACTCTCTTTCTACATCATAACCGGCTAAAGACAATATATTGGCCAAACTATCACCAATAGCCCCACCGCGGGCATTACCCATATGTAAATTACCGGTAGGATTGGCACTGACAAATTCAACCTGGACTTTTATATTCTGCTTCTGGTTTTGCCCGTATTCGTTGCCCATGGTTTGTACCAAAGCAGGAATCCCATATAACCAGCTATTATCAAGATAGAAGTTTATAAACCCGGCTCCGGCAATATCTACCTTCTTAAACCCAGCCTGGTTAACCGGAATTTGAGCAACAATAATTTCGGCAATTTTGCGAGGTGCCATTTTGGCCTGGCGGGCTAATAACATAGCCACATTCGTGGCAAAATCACCATGCTCTTTCTCGCGCGGTACTTCGATCACAAAATCAGGTATGGTGGAAAACTCCAGCAGGTTATCCTTTTTCGCCTGTTCCAGGGCAGCGACTATCGTCTTATACAGGGAATCCCGCAAACTCTGTATGGGGTTCATATTGACCTCCTAATGTATGCTATAAAATCTTAAGTTAGTGTTCTCTAAAAAATATCCTACCACTACCCGGCATAATAATCCAAAACTAATAAAACCATTCGTTAAAATAATATTCCATATCACGTCCGGCCTCTTCACGGATGGTATCCAGCAAATTACTGCTGTTGGCTATTCTAAACTGATAATCAGAATAATAGCGTTGCAATACTCTATTTACCTTTTCTGTGCCCAGTTCTTCTTCCAGGCCAAACCAGAAAGATTCTCCTCCGGTATAGGCGGTATGATAATACTCACGCGTGGAATACATATCACTCAACTCTCTGGCCAGGTTAACTGATTCCTCAGTGGGCGGTGTTATCTTCTTACCCCTGACCCCGGCCAGATATTTATAAGCTCCCCAGTTAGCGAGGCCTTCATCCAGCCATGGTTCCCGGATTTGATCATTGCCTACTACTCCATACCACCATTGGTGAGCAATCTCATGGGCCAGGATAAACTCACTGCGCTGCTGATTGGCAGTTGAACCCAGAAATGCATCCTGTAAGAAAATCAGGCCCGAATACTCCATACCATGAAAACCCTTCATGGGTACAAAAGCAATTTTAAACTCATTATAGGGATAAGGACCCCAGGTTTTAGAATAATAGTCAATTATATCCGCTGCCTGTTTCAGAACTGACTCCATTTGCTTTTCATGACCAGGCGGACTGACTACAGTTATAAGCAGGTCATCATAATATTCATACATTCCGTTGTAATCATACATGATTCCCAGGCAAAAATCACGCGCGTTTTCAGCAACAATCAAATAATCCTGACGTCCGGTATCTTCTGCACTTCGCTCAATAACCGTTCCGGTTGACACCATACCATAATTTTCCGGAATATTTAATCCTACCAGGTAGTCGGCACTATGAAAACAAAAAGGGTCACCAAAAGCAGAATTATAAGTGGTTAACCAGCCACCGCGGTCAGCAACATTTAATACCGGATAGAAATTACCCAGCATATAAACCTGGTCACTGTAACCAAAGCGATACGCTGCCTTAGGCACCCGCGTACGCCATTTCATTTCCACGCGTAAATCCTGGCCTTTTTTTATGGGTTCGGGGACAATCACCTGCATGGATACGCCCTCTTTATGATATTCTGCCATTTTGCCATTTATCATTATACCGTCAATATCAATCCAGCCTGCATCAAAACCGGCATAATAAGCCGGAGCAGGAGCCGGACTGCTGTCAGCCTGTCTAAAGGCATCCGGATAAATGGTAAATACTAAGTCAGATAATATCCGTTCAGAGGTATTCACTGTGGTCAATATTGTCGTTCCATAGATGGAACGAGTATTAATATCCAGATACAAACTCATTTGATATACGGTTTTTCCCGGAGCCGGGAACAGGTGCTCTTCTTCCACAGAAGGCCTGTCCACCGGTGGGTTGGCTTCCTGCACAACCTTTTTATTATGATTGCTATAAATAAAATAGGCGGCACAAATGACGCCTATTATAACAGCTATTAAAACCAGCTTGTTTTTTCCCATATCTTTATTCACCCATCCCTGCTACAACTATTTATGACACATTACTGATGAAATGATCTTGTTGTAATTCCTTCTCCAGATAGTACAGGAATTTTATTACCAGAGCTGAAGCTTCAGCCCGTGAGATTGGCTGGTTGGGTTTAATATGATTACTCGAATCACCTGAAACCAGGCCAGTATTCCAGGCCACATATATACTATCTTTTGCCCAATAAGGTATATCCGCATCATCAACAAATGGGGTGTTAAATCCCGGAGAAGGAGCCCTAGTCTCCCAACCCAGTGCTTTTATAACTATGGTAATAGCCTGAGCCCGGGTCAGGGAGCTTTGGGGCATAAATAAATCCGCTGAAACCCCGCTGGTAATTCCCCGATTAACTCCTTCTTTTACATAACTGTAATCCGGATGGGTAACAGGTATATCACTGAAAATTGCGGTCTCAGTATTTTTGCTTCTGCTGGTACGACTGGACTTGGGCGGCTCTGAAATCCTGATTTGAGCACCTTTTACTACCGCTCTGATGAAATCAATTCTGGTCATTGATGCATCAGGAACGAAAAAGGCTGGAACCCCTCCAAAAATATCGAGGGCATATAACTTCTGTATATCTTCTTCGGCCCAATGACCGCCAATATCCCTGAATTTTGGAACTACCATGCGTTCAATGCGCGGTAAAAACTCCTGGGTCAAATCAATGTTACCCCTTATGGCGCTTCCGCTGGCAAGTGGCAAATTATATTGATATTGCGAATACATATCGCGATTGGTAGTACGGGTATGGGCATGCTCAAAACTGGTCAAGCTCGGTGTATGGGGAGTATATATCAAGGACCTGGTCTGACTGTCTACCGAAGAAATATCGACTACGCCCTGATTGTTGGTAATATCAGTTCCTGCCCAGTCAATTATCTGTTCGATCTGCTGCTTTTCAGTGCTGCCCCAGAAATTATGGTAACCAATAGTATTACCGGTAATATCAACTACCACCGTGCCTTCATCCTTGTTTATTGAATAAGTTTTACGGGCCTTCAAGGTGCCGGCATGATAATCCGAGGCGGGACGATTATCAATAATATCTGATTTGGAAAACTGGTAATCCTCTAATTTATATCGATCGTTATCAACTTCAATTTGTTCTTTAAACTTTTTCACGGTTGTCTGGGAAGTAGTCTGCCCTTTATCCTCATGCGGGTATAATATGGTTTCGTAAGTAATATTGCGTGACAACTCCACCGGCTTTCCATTGCTGTCAACGCCTTCCAGGGTAACTTTATAGACGGTGGTTATCTTGTCCGTTTTACTGGTAGTTTTAATACTGACATTCTTGCCGCTGCCAGTAACCACTACCGGTTCTCCGGAAATGAACAATACCTCTTCATAGTCATACTCGTTGTTTACCCCGCCACTAAAATCTGGTGGTACGGCCAATGAATAAGACACATTGGTGACGAGAAATAATCCTATCATGAACAAGCAAAATATTCTTTTCATAACTGCCTCCAATATCAAACGTATTATTTAACAATAACTACACGGGCCTGGAAATCATCGCGCACTACATACAGGCGGTCCCCGGTTTTTAAATCTTCGGGTTGTATCATATGCCCGTCTTTAAGGATCATCGCCTTTAGCAATCCCACACGCACCGGACTGCTTTTCGGCATCCACGACTGCTTGTGAGCACTCCAGTCACTGGCATCTCCCAAATTTAACGCCCATCCCACCAGGCTGTCATCCGCAATCGAAACTGCCCGCCCGGCAGTAACCCGTTGCTTCAGCAAAGAATCCATGGTCTTTTGCAGAGTTATAGCACAAATGCGGTCTCCATCAGTATAGACATAAGCATACCATTTTTTCAGCTTATTCTCTTTGCTGCGCTCACTATCCTCGTCAACCGCATAATCCCCGGCCAACAATTCCGTCGTAGTCAGCAGGCGTCCGCTGTCCAAATCAAGAATATTGGTATCCTCGTCATAATACAATTCTTTGCCACTGTCCAGGGCTTCCCATTCATGTTGATTAAGCAAGAACATATCTTCCAACCATAAACGGTCATCTACAATCTGCTCCACGCGCCCGCTGTAAACATAATTCTGACCCAGCGTGGAATGATTAATATCCACATTATTAATATAAATAATATTGGCGATACGATTGGAACCCCGGTTATCCGCAATAATAAAAGCATCATCATTGGGACTAAGTATAAACTGGTCCTGCAGGCGACCATTTTTTATAATGATACTGCCGGCATTAAAGCTTAAATTCCGGTTACTGGCCAGTTCAAATGAATCTGTATACCAGTTGACCGTAGTAATTTTATCAGTAAATGCTGACTCGGTACCACTTTTAATTACCAGCCGGTCAATTGATTCTTTGCCCATAAGATTCTTGATTACCATATATATAGTCTGATTACGATAATTTTTTACATTTTGCGGCTTTACCGCCTGTCCGGCAAAATAAACCTTGAGCTGATCATTAAAGGGTACTTTTATATTAGGGCTAATATCAGCCCAGCTGCCATTACGAAAAGCCTGAACATTCTGCAGCTGCATAGCATTGCTGTACCTATCTATTGACCCCAGCCTAGCCCGATACAAATCCTTTACGAGGATGGATTCGCCTTCGACTTCCATGCGTCCTATCATGTCCGTATAAATATCATCGAAATACAAGCGGACTTTATCACCGGTGTACAAGCTGGAAGCTGGTACGATTTGACCTTTACGCATTATCAGGGCAGCCGGCGACAGGTAGTAATTGGCCTGACTGCCATCTCCCATGGTAATGGTAACCTGTTCGCTATCGATTATAGCTATGGTACCTTTGCGCATCTTGCTTCCGGGAGTAATATAGCCCAGATTGGCCGTTGAATAAGCTTCCAGAGACATCAACTGCCGGCCCTGAATCACCCCGTATACTTCCATGCCGGCATGAAAGTCTTTCATGCCTACCGGGCGTTGATCAATCATATAAGTCGCATTAGGATGCAAGGTTAATATAAACCTGCTGCCCTGATAAGTTTCAATTTCAGCAGTGGGGCCCTGTTCCTGGCCATCACCGGGATTTACTGCCAGCAGATACCCCTCAATAAATCCCTGGGTAAAGGGGTTGGTTTCTACCGCATGCAAAAAAGCTCCCGAACCCAGTAACAGAGCGACGACCATAATTATACCTATTGCTTTTTTCATAACTACCTCCTGCTTCCCATCACTGAATAAAGTCCGGTACGATTAATTGCTCCGCCACCGGCTGACCAGCCTGCAGTTCCGGTATCCAGGTCCACCCAACGTCCGGTGGTCTGATCATAACGCTGTAAATTCACCTGGTTTAATCGACGCCATTCAGCTTTTTGCTTATCATAATCCAACATCAATGACAACCTGCCACCCAAATAACTGAAATCACTTTGTTCTTTACCCTTATAGAATAAAGCATTTAGCTGATATACCGGCGACAGAATATTTCCCGATGCCGTTCCCGGGTTACCCTTGTAGGGACTGATGCTGAACCTGACCCCGGCATCCTCGCGATTACGATTCTCACTAACGCGAGAGGTATTAAAAACAGTCGGATTAAAGCGTAAATTAAAATCACGTCCCTTAACTTCAATTTCCGGTGGCTTTGAAGTGGAAATAACACTGGCAGGAAGTTGAATTACTGCTTCCGTAGCCCCGGCCAGAGCATCACGGGTCAGATCAATTACAATGGGCCGGCTGGTATAATCCTGACTGCCTATAGTAATCTGAGCAGAATTGCCCAGCTTCTGCATCACGGTTTTTTCGCCCGGTTTGCCATCAAAATCGGGAATGCCTACCTTTCCTCCGGTTCTGACCTGATTACTTTCTGCTGATGGCTTGGAAGAGCCAAAGTCCCCCACGGCCTTTATAATAAATTTATAGCGCGTATAGGGTTTGATATCCTGTAATAAATACGCCGTTAATTGAGTTGAACCTACAAAATCAACCTGGTCTTCCCTGACCACATATATTTCATATTGAGTGGCACCGGTAACCGGATTCCAGTTAACCTTAATCGCCCGATCAGTATGATAATAACTGTCATACAGTATTTCCGCCCAGACTTTACCCTCGGGTGCGCTAATTTCGGGCAACCCGAAGCTGATATCCTCAAAAGGAGGGCTGGCACCTTTATCGGGGTTCACAACAATTAATCCTTTCATATCCAGCTTTCCACTGGGAGTAGTCAGCGTCAGAGTTTCCGAGTCTATAAACTTGGCAGCGGCTTCAACTCCTGACTGCAATATATAAGGATCCAGTACCTGACTGGTGTAATTATCTTCAGTTTTGCTCTTAACACGGTAAATAATATTCCCACTGCTGTTTTCTGCTGCCGGAGCAGTTACCGGCATAAACACTACCCTGGCACCCTCCATAAAACCCGAACCCTTAAGCTTGATTTCCTGATTGCCTTCCACAGAGATTACGGTTATACGGGTATTTTCAGTCGGGTCAGCGGCATCAACCACCGCGGTTACCTGAGGCGAACTAATATAAGTAAATGAACCCACCGGGTCAGTAGTTTCTCCATCGGGATTTTCCACTCTTACGGTCAGATTCCCCGGGCTGTTCACCGGAGTCATCGCATAAATAGTCTTGTAATCAACTACCTGAACGCTGGCAGCTTCCTGTCCGCCAAACTTAACTGATAATTGTTCCCCTTCATAACCTTCAATGGTTGCTCTAAAGTCCAGACCCTCTATCTTTACCCGGGTCCCCCCGGATACGGGTCCCATCGACGGAGTAACTGCGGTAATCTGAGGCAGGGTTTCACCCTTGGTAAACTGCAGATAAATCTTGTCGGCGTCCAATCCTGAAACCGGTTCATCAGAACTGGCGGTGCCCCCATCTTCATTCATAACTACTACCCGATGTAACTTGCCCACTTCAATTTCGGCAACATCGGGCATGATAAAAGTAAGCTTGTTTGGTAAAGTATAGCTGATACTGCTACTGTCCAAATTTATAATACTGCCAATCTGCAGGCGGGCATTTTCCCGGAAATCCTCGCCGAAAACGCTTACTTCACTCTTGCCTTTGTAATTCATCCTGACCACTTTTACCTGACGGCCATCAATAGTCATATCCTGTGGATAACGCCCGTCGCGGGCAATATTGGTAATCTGCGGCTGGCTGTCCGGATTTTTATAAATAAACCTGCTTGCGGCCATAGCCTTATCAGGATTTATTAAAGTTAACGCTACCTCACCCACCGTATAATAGGTAGGCGTTACAACTTCCATTTGTTCTGAACTTATCAGCGTAGAGTCAGTTGCATAACCCCGGTCCACACGCAGGCGATTACCCGGATCCTGTACCACTTGAATCTTTACCAGTTCATAACCAGGGTATGAATTCCCTTCAGCATCCTGCAATAAACCCAGATTAATAAATCGCTCCTGTCCATCAAATCCGGTAAAAGTGCGCTGGTAAGACACCCCCGGATTCGGGATCAGGGTCAGCGTAATGCTCTGCTGATTGGCATCATAATTCGCCTTCAGATTTCCGGTAACTTGCAAATTGGGGACTCTGCCCCCTACTATATCGGCAGTTGCACTAAGATTTCCAAAACGCAGCAACGGTCTTTCCTCGGCAACTATAGATCCATCCGATTGCAACAGGTTAATACGACTGGGATTAAAACCACTG
>JAQVWB010000228.1 GCA_028698695.1 Syntrophomonadaceae bacterium
GTAGCCTTACCGGCTCTGGGATTTGATGCCCTGTGTACCTATGCCATGCTGGGTGCTGCCCTGGTGGTGTATTCGGATATGTCCGGCACAACCTTAAATGAAGCTGCCTTGGTCTTTTCACAGTTTATGCCGGTAATTTCTACGATGATCGGCTTTGGTATGTTGTATATTGTCGGCGGTTGGTCAAAGATGCGGGAAGGGTTCTGGCCCTGTTTGCTGGCAGGATTAACCATGGGGATGACTGCCATTGCTATTGCCCATATAGGTAATGGGATTGTGTTAACCGGTGTTTTGAGCGGTGCTGCTACCATTTTAGCAATGATAATCTTTCTAAAAATGAAGCGTTTACCGGTTCTGGATCGTTCGGCTCTCACTCCGGAAGATTTAAAAGCTGAACAGTCCATGCCTTTATTGAAGGCTTTATCGCCCTGGATTATACTGATTTCCTGCTGTCTGATAATAAATTTCTGGCCGGCGCTGCATAATTATTTATTTAAAGAATTGTCCATGTCAGTGGAGATTATCCCCGGGGGTAAACCTTTTCATACCCGTATGCTGTGGAATGCCTATACCTGGGTAATTATCAGCACTTTGCTGGCCGTGCCATTTATTAAACCGACCCGTGAACAGTGGAAAGAAATAGGCAGGAAGTGGTTAAAACGCGCTCCCCGTCCAGTTTTTTCAGCAGCTATTTTCTTTTCCATTGCTTATATCATGATGTACTCCGGTTATGCGGCACAGAATGGCGCCTGGACTCTGCTGAATCCGGATTACAATATGATATCGGTTCTGGCTGTTGGGTCCGCTGAATTTTTCAACGGTTTGTATCCAATTGCCTCTGCTTATTTAGGCCTGCTGGGCGGATTTGTTTCCGGTTCGGAAGCTTCCACCATTGCCCTGTTTACTAAATATAATATAATTACTTCGGATTTACTGAACTTTAACCCTCTGGTGATAACTGCCGGCTGTGCTATTGCCGGTGGTCTGGCCAGCGTTATTTCTCCGGCCAAACTGCAGAATGCGGCTGCCACTATTGATGCAATGGGAATAGAATCCAAGGTTATAAGGGTTGCAGCGATAATTGCGGTTATTTTTACTTCAGTAGCTGCGTTGCTTACCTTGCTCTGGGCTTAAAATTAAAGATAATCCGGGAGACAGGAACGGGATAATCCCCATTCCTGTCTCCTTTTCCTTTTCATTTCTTAAGAGAAAAGCCTCCTAGTGGCGTCATCATTTCTTTTTAAAACCAGGCACCCGGTAATCATATCATGTAAAGCCTGCTTTCTGGGAGTTATGAAAATAAAAAGGCAATCAATAAATAAAAACGATATAAACAGTATTAAAAAATACAACATTAACGTTAAATCATCAGAATAAACACCAAAGAGCATGTAAATCACCAATATGATCATTGCCGGTATTATTGGAATTATCATCATACATGCAAATCTGGCAAAGGCCCTCAAATATGAAATCCTCTCACCGTTTAAATCGGTAACCATCAGTTTTTTAACCTGTTTACCTACCGTGGCTTGTAAAGACGATCCCTCAAAACCGGCATAATATGAACTCGCTATTATAATTGCTACTATTCCGGTCGGGTCAGTGTAGAAAATTGTAATCCCTTTGTATATTGCTCCTGTAAAAATATTATCAAAAAAATGTGCCACTAAACGCTGCCAAAAGCTTGCGTAAACCAACTGATTCATTTCATTTTCCATAAGAGTTCACCCCTTTCTTTTATGAAAAGCACACTTTCTGCACGAACCATCTTCAACTAAAGAAGAATTACAGCACAATTTCCCCATGGCCCCCACTTCCATCCAATGAAATTCGATATTTAGTTTTCCTTTTCCTTCTTTAACAGGTTCTAAATGTGATTATTGTCGTTTTAATGTAAAAATAGAGCAACACTATTATTTATGATATATTTAGATGAGAGTTTTGCATAATTTGTACGTGAATTATGCAAAATCCTCAGATTGTAATTAGCGCATCTTTTCAAAGAATTATTTATTAGTAATGATAAATATTCCGATTAATTAATTTTTAAAGGAGGGTTGCTATGCCTATCATAAATGTTAAAATGATTGCTGGCCGTAGCCAGGACAAGAAACAGGAACTGGTCAATGTTTTAACCAGAGAAACAGCTAGAATTCTGGAGGTTGAACCTGAGTGGATTACAGTGGTGATTGATGAATATACCCGCGATAACTGGGCCAGCGGTGGTCAATTGCATTCTGTAAAACTAGGCGAAGGTTTTGGACGTCAGGGAACCGGGAAATAAATACCAGGAAATATTTTCGTCGGGCAGTTTTGTGGATAACTACAGTGAAAGTATGCAAGGGGTTCCTGTTATCTCAGCAGCATTACAGCGATAGCGAACACAGCTATACCCATAATCCCTCTGATACCCGTCATCCCGAATGCCCGGCAGTTCCTCAAACGTACTTCCATACACCGTAATATTTGTTTTTGTGAAGAATTCGAGGAGTATACGCGTCTCTGAGTCAAAATACTAATCCAACATCTCTATCCCCGCCATTTTCATCAGGTACCTGGCGTTGCTGATTGTACATGCTCCGGGCTTTAACAAGTAGTCAAACTTTATTTCGTCCTCCGTATAGTGTTCTATGAAATGAAAGTTTACTATCCTTCCGCTTATTTCATTTTGTAGTTTGCATAGTTCATAATCATGGGTTGATATCAGGCCGATAATCCAGTCCTTATTTAAATTCAGCAGGACATTCCTGGCTCCGCTTACCCTATCCCGGGAATTGGTTCCCCGAAATACTTCATCAATTAAAAATATCATGTCCTGTTTATTCTTCGAAAAATCTATTATCATCCTGATGCGCAGCAATTCGGCATAAAAGGTCGATATACCACTGTTTAAATCATCACTTATACGCATGGAGGTATAAATTTCCAAAATGGAACAGTCGAATTTCCTGGCACAGACCGGAGCACCGTTTTTTCCATCTTGTCACTGGTTACCGTACCGATCCTGACTTTCTTGTTTGTG
>JAQVWB010000036.1 GCA_028698695.1 Syntrophomonadaceae bacterium
CATCATCGGTTCCCTGAAAATTATCCCTGAAGGCCTGCTCATAGGCAGAGTATAGTTGAGCGTAATTAAAAATTTGCGGGGTCTGCACTGCTATTATACAGGTTCTGTCTAAAGTTTGGTCCACAAAGTTATCCTGATCAACAGTTTTTAGCGTATCACGGGCAAAAATACCGGGAATAGCTGCTCCCCCGTTCTGCGCCTGTATAAATAAAGCCTGCAGCAAATCAGATGAGAAAAGCGGCCTTGCACCATCATGCACCGCCACATAATCAGTCCTGTTACTATGTAGTTCCTGTAAACCCGCCCATACTGAATCCTGGCGTTCCCTGCCGCCGGCAACTACTTTGGATACCTTTCGATATTGGTATTTTTCTACAATTTCTTTTCGGCAATAGTCTATTTCTTCCGGTTTGGCCACCACCACAATTTCATCAACCAGACTGGACTGTTCAAATGTATCCAGCGAGTAAGTTAAAATGGGTCGTCTATTTAACAACATATATTGTTTATTAACTTTGCCACCCATCCTGCTGCCAGTTCCGGCAGCCGCTATGACCACCCGCAGGTTGTCAGCCATATAACTTCACCTCTTGGCCGTGCAAGCCAGTTTCCATATGAGACAAATATTCTTCCTTGATTTTGCGCGTAAATATCATGCGCCCGGCAGCAGTTTGAAAAACACTGGTTACTATTACTTCCAGGTCATGGCCAATCTGTTGTCCGGCGCCCTCAACCACTACCATAGTGCCATCCTCCAGATAACCAACTCCCTGACCATTTTCCCGACCTTCTTTGATAATAGTAACGCGCATGGTTTCACCCGGATAGACAATCATCTTTACTGCATTTGTCAGTTCGTTAATATTTAAAACCTTGATTCCCTGTAAATCTGCTACTTTGTTTAGATTATAATCGTTAGTGATGATACCCGCCTGGAGCTGCTTGCACAGTCGTATTAATTTGGCATCGACTTCTTTTTCTTCCAGGATAGCTGTGTCCGTGACCTCTATTATATCAATTTTTATATGTGAGTGCTTCTGCATTTTTGATAGCAATTCCAGACCTCGCCTGCCTTTATTGCGCCTGACCGGATCAGCGGAGTCAGCTATATGCTGTAATTCTTCAATGACAAAAGTAGGTACAATTAAGACGCCCTCTAAAAACTTGCTCAGGCAAACATCATATATACGCCCATCAATTATGGCACTGGTATCCAGAACTTTATTTTGTAAACTTAATTCATGGTCCTTTGTATCGGAAGATTCTCCTCGCATAATACTGTTCCATATTTCCGGCGCCCGGCGGCTGCCAATACTAAGCCCCATATATACTGCTATAATCAGCACTGCAATAGTCAATGCCGTGCCGAATCCTCCCAGCAGTGACAGAGGAAAGCTGGAAAGCACTGCTACGGTGATACCGGATAACAATCCCAGAGTCCCGCCCAGCAACGCCTCTAATGATGTATTATCTACGCGTCGGTTTAAGTCTTTAAAAAATGAGCGTATTTGTTTCAGCGTCCATCTGCTAAAAACATAACAAAACAATAGACTTCCTATTCCGATTAATCCCAAATAGCGGTAAGATAAATCCCAGATCATATTTGCCATGTAAGCTGCCCATACCCCGGTTAAAATAGCTATTATTACCAATGGTCCGGAATACCCTCTTCGTATTTTCATTTTTTTACACCTCCTCTTCTATTTTGACGCAAAATATGTTATATTATACCAGTATTGCTATTTAAAGTAGGCAGTCTGGCTACGGGTTTGTACGGTTGGTATTTTTATTTCATGCCATTCTTATGACGCCTTGAATTGACAGGCTTTTTATCGGGGGATATAATGATTATTAATCACCGAGTAGGGGAGGCACGTTCACTGATGAAAGACTTGATCTGTGATGAGTTTCAAAATGTAGTTGGTGATTTGTTAATCAGACATCATAGCATTTTAGATATTTTATCAAAATTATCAGAAGCAAACTGTCGCGTAAATCGTGCAGTGGTTAAGTCGGTCACTGATTGCGGTTGTATGAGTGTAGAAGCAACCAAATTGCAAATCCCGGATGATATTAATTCCATTGAGGAGTTACGTCAGCATATGGATAATCATTTGCGTGGTATAATGTGCAGCAATTGTGAGGATGTCATAATTAGTGAATTAGGTAAATTACTCTTTTATTCTGCAGCTTTGTGCAACACTTTAAATATTAATTTGTATGATGTTTTCATTACCGAGTATAAAAAGGCTTCCGCTCTGGGAGTATATAATATGACTTAGGATAAGACTAGAAATAGTATTATAAAAAACCGCTTAAAGAGCGGTTTTTTTCATTGCATTATTTAACTATGATTTTACTGCAAAAGCCGGTTTGGATGAATAAATATAGCACGAGAAATTCCTGGTTTTAAACCATGTAGTCCAACAGTAGTTGTTCCTGCATTCTTTTCAGACCATTTTTAATGGAACGGGCTCTTACTTCACCTATGCCTTCAACATCATCAAGTTCTTCAATAGTTGCATGCACTATCTGACTCAACAGACCAAATTTTTCTACCAGGTTATCAATAATTGAAACTGGAATACGGGGCAACTTTTGCAGCATACGGTAACCGCGCGGAGATACCTGCTGATCAAGATAGCTGCTGGTAGTTCCCAGACTCAACATTTTAGCAATGAATACGGAATCAGATACATCCTCTTCAAAAGCTCGTAACATATTATTCATTATTTCTTCCGGAGTTTTATCTTCGTTCTGTGAATAATCCTGTATAATATACAAGGCTTCATCCTGCACATTAGCTACCAGTTCTTCAAGCTGCATCTTAACCAGACGCCCTTCAGAGCCAAGTTCTACAAGATAATTTTCTATCTCCTGGCCTATATGTAATACCTTCATACTGCGGCGTAATATCTCACAAACTTCAGATACTGTTACCATGTCCTCAAATTCCAATTCTCCCATACGCTGCAGCTCACGTGACAAAACATTACGGTATTTTTCCAATGTCTGCAGGGCTTGGCTGGACTTGGCCAGAATGGTAGCCAAATCTCTCAGTCGAAAGGAATTCGTACCCTGATACAGAGTTACCACCTGCCGGCGCTGGGAAACAGCTATAACAAATTCGTTTGTCTGACGGGCTACCCTTTCTGCCGTACGATGTCTGATTCCAGTCTCACTGGAGGGAATATCATCCGGATTAAGCTGAGCATTAGCAATTAATATTTTGCTGGCATCTTTGTTGAGAATAATGGCGCCATCCATTTTGGCCAGTTCGTACAGCCGTGCCGGGGTAAACTCACAGTCAATGCGAAAACCGCCGCTTACAATATTTAATAATTCATCAGAATCTCCTACTACTAGAAGTCCACCGGTGTTTGCCTGTACTACGTTTTCGATTCCCAGGCGAAACAGCGTCCCTGGAGCCAGCATCTGCAGATATTTACGAAAATTGCCCTGATATAGTTCATCTACCACATTTATCCCTCCGTAATCCTTTCTATAAAATCATCAACGGTCTTAACTTCCAGACATTCAATCCCAATAAGTTCGCCGGGTGGCCTGCCAGATATGGTTTCCGGCAATATAACCCTTTTAAATCCCATTCTCTCAATTTCCTTCAATCGTTGTTCAAGAAAGGGGACCGGCCTTATCTGACCGGATAAACTAAGTTCACCCACATAAACAGTGTCACGAGGCAACGGCTTATCTCTGAAGCTGGATATAATTGCTGCTGCAATAGCCAAATCAACTGACGGGTCCTTGAGAAACAGACCACCGGTTACTTTTAGATATACATCCTGACCGGCCAACGGATAACCTCTTCTTTTTTCCAGTATGGCAATAATTAATGACAGCCGGTTCTGGTCAATTCCTGAGGCCATACGCCGGGCATATGCCGGCCCTGAGCCAGCAACTAAAGCCTGTATTTCGATTAGCATGGGGCGACTGCCTTCAAAACTGGCAGCTATTGCTGTACCAGTTGCCACGTCTCTTCCTGAGGTCATAAAAACATAGCTGGGATCTATAACCTCCATAAGTCCCTGACTACTCATCTCCATTATCCCAATTTCATCAGTAGACCCAAAACGGTTTTTTATTCCTCTTAGCAATCGAAAAGCAAAATTCTTTTCACCTTCAAAATATACTACTACATCTACCATGTGTTCAAGTACCTTGGGACCTGCCAAGGCACCATCTTTGGTAACATGGCCAACCAGGAAAAACGCCCGGTCAGACTTTTTGGCATATTCCATAATACGTGCGGTACATTCCCTAAGTTGACTTATACTGCCCGGTATAGAAGAAATATGGGCAGAAAACACTGTCTGGATTGAATCTATGATTACTACTTCCGGAGCAATATCCAGTAACAAATTTTCCAGGGCATCAATATCCTGATCCGCAGATAAATATATATTTTGCGCAGCTGTAATTCCCAGGCGTAATGAACGCATTCTAAGCTGTTTCAGAGATTCTTCTCCCGAAACATATAAAACCCGCTTGCCGTCTCGGGCAATGGCATCTGCCACCTGCAGCAATAAAGTGGATTTGCCAATTCCCGGATCTCCACCCAACAGGATGAGTGAGCCCGGCACAATGCCGCCTCCCAATACCCGGTCCAATTCTCCAATACCACTGCTGAAGCGAAATGTATCATCAGAGGTTACGGCATCCAAAGAAACAGCATACGATTCTCTTTTTATGGCCCGGGTTTCTTTCCGGTCAGTGATTTCTTCTATCAAGGAATTCCAATTACCACAACCGGGGCACCTGCCCATCCATTTCAAAGCTTCATAACCACAACTATTGCAAACATATTTACTTGATAATTTTGCCACATATATCACCTTACAAATATTATACTCTATGTAACACAATAGGGCATTAAATCATTTTCTGTCTTTTTCCGTCAACTATTTGTAGACAAAGTCTGTGGAGACCGAATGACGGAAGCGAAGATCAAGGCATGAGAAAAGCCCGCGATTGAAGCGTACAAATGGTACGTTGATTGAGCGGGCTTTTCGAAACGCTTTTGTCAACGGTCTGGACTCCTCGCTTGGAGAAGCCCAGGTTATTACCATTATGATTTTGAAATTACAATCTCATCTTGTTGAGCATCAATGATAATTTTATCTCCCGGCTGCACGGTTCTCTGAAGAATTTCCTCTGACACCCTATCCTCAACCAGATTTTGTATTGCCCGTTTCAGTGGTCGTGCACCGAATACGGGGTCATAACCCTTTTTCAAAATGAGCGCCCGAGCCTCATCAGTAAACTCAACTGTAATTCCATTTTCCTCAATTCTCTTCTGTAAATCTACCAACAATAAACCTACGATTTGCTTGAGTTCCACTTCTTCCAGAGGTTGGAATACAATAGTTTCATCAACCCGATTTAAAAACTCCGGTCTAAAAGTGCGTTTCATCTGCTCCAGCATTTGATCCTTCATTTTATTATAGTCAGCCTCGCTGCCATGTTCACTGGTAAAGCCTACTTTTTTAGAGGCACGAATTGATTCAGCACCCACATTGGAAGTCATGATTACTACAGTATTTCTGAAATCAACCGTCCGTCCCTGTCCATCAGTCAGACGTCCGTCTTCCAACACCTGTAACAGTATATTAAAGACATCCGGATGAGCTTTTTCTATTTCATCCATTAGTATTACTGAATAAGGCTTGCGGCGAACTTTATCGGTTAATTGTCCTCCTTCTTCATAACCAACATAACCGGGAGGCGAACCAACCATACGGGCTACTGAATGTTTTTCCATGTATTCAGACATATCCAGGCGAATAATAGCATCTTCACTGCCGAACATGGCTTCTGCCAGTGCTCTGGCCAGCTCAGTTTTCCCCACCCCGGTTGGGCCTAAAAATACAAACGACCCGATGGGACGCTTGGGGTTTTTCAACCCGGCGCGTGCCCGGCGAACTGCCCGCGATACAGCTTTAACCGCTTCTTCCTGACCAATAAGGCGTTGGTGTAATACTTCTTCCAGATTAATCAAACGCTGACTTTCTTCTTCCGCCAGTTTGCTGACCGGGACTCCGGTCCAACTGGATACAATTACGGCAATTTCCTCTTCGGTTACGAGGCCAACTTCCAGACTGCGCTTATTCATCCATTCCTTGCGCTGGTTATCAATCTCATCCCTCAATTTTTGCTCGGCATCCCGCAGACTGGCAGCCTGCTCATATTCCTGAGCATTTATGGCTTCTTCCTTCTCGTTGATTATTTCATCCAGCCGTTTTGACATTTCCTTTATTTCATCAGGTAATACATAATTAGCTAACCGTACCCGTGAAGACGCCTCATCAATCAGGTCAATTGCCTTGTCCGGCAGAAAGCGGTCACTAATATAACGCGAAGCCAAATGAACCGCAGCTTCAATAGCTTCATCAGTTATTTTAACGGCATGATGCGCTTCATAACGATCCCGTAATCCTTTTAATATAGCAACACTTTCCTCCAGAGTAGGTTCATCCACAATAATTGGCTGGAACCTTCTTTCCAGAGCAGCATCTTTTTCTATATACTTATGGTATTCGTCCAGCGTAGTTGCCCCTACACATTGAAATTCACCGCGAGCCAGAGACGGTTTTAAAATATTAGCTGCATCAATAGCTCCTTCAGCCGCCCCTGCACCTACAATAGTGTGCAGTTCGTCTATAAATATGATGACATCTCCGGCAGTTTTTATTTCATTAACAATTTTAGTTAAGCGATCCTCAAATTCACCCCGATACTTGGTTCCAGCCACCATAGCGGAAAGGTCCAACGCTACTACCCGTTTATTACTAAGGGTCTCCGGCACCTGATTCTCAACAATACGCTGCGCTAATCCCTCTACAATAGCAGTTTTCCCTACTCCCGGGTCCCCAATTAAGACTGGATTATTTTTGGTTCTGCGGGAAAGTATCTGAACTACTCTTTGGATTTCCTCGTCACGTCCGATAACCGGATCCAGGCGCCCTTCCGTGGCATCCTGGGTTAAGTCACGACTAAAACCATCCAGCGTTGGGGTTTTACTCTTAGGTTTACGCTTGCCCTGGTTAGGCATAGTTACACCCGGATTTATCTCCTGGTAGGCAGGCTGACTGATACCAGGCTGGGGTTCACCTCCCAGCAGATTCATCACCTGCTGTCTTAAATCATCCAACTTAACGTTCATAGCCAGTAATACCTGACCAGCTACGCCTTCTTCCTCTCTTAACAAAGCTAACAGAATATGCTCGGTGCCTACATAATTTACACCCTGCAAGCGGGCTTCATCATAAGCCAGGTTGATTACCTTTTTAGCGCGCGGAGTAATAGGTAAATCCCCGTCAGCTTCCTCCATCTGACCCTCATTGGTCCCCATTACCCGAATTATTTCTTCGCGAACTTTTTCCAAATCGATACCCAAACTTAATAAAGCCCGCGCGCCGATTCCTTCTCCTTCTCCCAGTAAACCCAGTAGAATATGTTCAGTTCCAATTGCTGCATGGTTTAATTGACGAGCTTCCTCCTGGGCATGCATAACGGCATTGCGAGCGCGCTGCGTAAATCTGCGAAACATATAACTCCCTCCTATTCATCTGCAGTCTGAACAGAATTATGACCCGACTGCAGTATCTCTTTAATAACTTTGGCCCGGTTAACATCACGGCTGAGTGCATCCATCTGACTGCCGGCTATTCTTTGTAAATGAGCCGGACGAATAGCTACCATCAGCTCATTAAGGACTGACAGACTAATATCTTCAATAATCCCCAGATCAACACCCAGCCTTAAATCTGACAAATGGGTCAGCGCTTCGTTGGAAGTAATCATACGGGCATTGGTTAAAACTCCATAAGCCCTTCCAACCCGGTCTTCTATTTGTATACGCATATGCCGGTTAAGATTATCACGTAATATCTGTTCCTGTTGTACAATTTGACGGGTCATGGCTACCAGATTACTGCCAATATCATGTTCCATTTGTCCGAGGGTTATCTGGTTGGACAACTGAAAAAAATTACCGGTGGCTTCACTGCCTTCACCATAAATACCCCTCACAATCATGCCTAATTGATTAATATGGTGAACCAGCTGATTTAACTGCCCGGTAATAGCAATAGCAGGCAAGTGCAGCATTACTGATGCTCTCATACCCGTACCCACATTAGTAGGGCAGGAAGTCAAATATCCCCGCTGTTCATCAAAAGCTATATCCAGCCTCTCTTCCAGGATATCGTCCACTTCATTGGCCTGCTGCAGACATTCCTGTACCTGCAAGCCGGGCAGTAAACACTGGATTCTTAGATGGTCTTCCTCATTAATCATTATTGATATTGACCCATCATGATTTACGAGCAACCCATTATATGATTTACTGGATTGCGCATGTCCGGGGCTGACCAGATGTTTTTCCATTAAGATAGTTCTATCCAGTTCAGATAACTGATCAAAACCAAGCCAGTCCATATCTTTCAGTAAGAATTTATCATCTGCCTGCCAGGCCTTTTTAATTAAATTTATTATTTCCAGGCCGGTTTTTTCATGCAGCCGTTGAGGAAATGGCATATTTTGCAAATTCCTGGCTAAACGCACGCGACTGCTAATCACAATATTGGATTCCGGGCCTTGCTCCATCCAGCCAACATAAGTATTATTAAATAAATCTTTTTTCAAAAAGAGCCCCCCTTTAACCCAATTCCTTTTCCATGTTTTTAATTGAATCTCTGATTTCAGCAGCCAATTCATACTTCTCCCCGCCAACCGCCTCTTGTAATTGTTCTTTGAGCTTTTCTATCTGTTTTTTAATCAGAACTTTTCCCCCGCCGCGGGCAGGTATTTTTCCGATATGCTGACTGTTACCATGAATACGCCTCAAGGTAGGCTCCAGTTCCTGAACAAAAGTGTTATAACAATCAGCACAACCCAGTTTGCCTGTTTTCGTTATATCAGCAAAACAGCTGCCACAACTGCTACAAATATTAGCTGCGGTTTGCGCTCCCTTTGCTCCTGACGGATTAACCTGGTAGCCCAGGAAACTGCCTAATAAATTAGGAATAGAGAACTCATCAGTATTAAATAACATAGCACCTTTTTTGGCAGCGCAATGTTCGCACAGGTGCGTTTCTTCCTTTTTGCCATTAAACATCTGGGTTAAATGAATAGTTGCCGGTCTCTGATTGCACTCTTCACAATTCATCCCTGCGCCTCCCTTACTCATGCAAATTAACATAGTCACTTATGGCTTGTTTTATACCATCATAAATCTGGCCCTTTTGTTGGTGATTAAAGTATTTAAATGCATTGGTTATAAGATAAATCAATAAATCTTTTTCTACCTGCGAAATTGCCTTATAAGCTAACAATTCATCAATGAATCCACACAGTTCAGTAAACTCCCTTAAACTTGCAGTATCCTCACAGCGGGTAATACGGACATAACCTTTACCCCCCCGGCGACTGATAGTAACATAGCCGTCCCGCTCAGTAAATCGCGTAGCCAGTACATAAGTTACCTGAGATGGTACGCAACTGAATGTCTCTGCCAACTCCGCTCTCTGGATTTCAATCTGGTCGCTTTCACTGCGAGCAATTAATACTTTGATATATTGTTCAATTTTATCAGCCAGACTTTTTTTCATAACTTCTCCTCTTTGACCTTTGTTGACTTTCATATATTGTAATGCATGAATTTGTTCAGGTAAAACTCTATGGCAGGTGAAATTAGTTCTCTATTTCCGATTATTTGACTATTATTAACTATTCCTCAATATTTCTATTCTATACATGTTTATTGTGAAAGGGTTGGAAAGTTTGAAAGGAATAACAGGGGAGAAGAGGAACGCGGGGAGGGTTCGGAACCACTGAAAAAGTTCTCTTTTGCGTGTCATGCTGAGCGATAGTAAAGAATCTGCTTAGTATACATTAGTAGTCCTATAAGTATCTATATCGTAGCGGAAGCTTTTAGCAGCATTAATTGCGAAGCCCAATGGGCGGAGCATCAATAGTCCTGTAAGGGCTTCCGATCGGAAACTGAAGTTTCCGCTACTACGCAAGCTGTTGGGTATTAATAAGAGATCCTCCGGCGCCTGCAGCTCCTCAGGATGACATTACGGAACTTTATCAGTAATCTCAGACGGTTCTCCTGTCCCCGTTATTCCCACGTGAGTTGGATTTTTGAGCCTGTGGTGATAGGGGTGGTAAAACCGGCTTCGTTGTCATCTACGCGCATAATCAGTTTGCCGCCTGGATAAGGTTCCAGATCAATAATGCGAAATACATCACTTAGAATAGCTGAGGTTTCTTGCTCATTAATAGTAATCGTCATTCCTTCCTGCAATTCATCCTGCAATGCTGCTGCTTTTCCATCGATGTATACTGATACTGACCGTGCTTCCAGAAATACCGGTTGTTCATTGACAGTAATATTAATGCCCGTAGAAATCCCTTTAGCAAGTATGTCACTTATCTGCGGTCTTAGTTTTTCAACCCTGTATTCCAAGTTTGCTCCCGTTTCAACCAAATGGTCCATGCCCGCTATTTCGCCGTCTACTTTTACTTTTACCGGTGTCCAGCGATACGACACAGGTTGTCCGTTTAGATTGCAGTTATAAACTTTTTCAATCATCAGGTGGTCTGGTACTCCCGATTGGCGCAAAATATTTTCAACGCTGTTAATGCTGACAAATTCCACTTTGGCTCGATCCGGCAGCTCATCATTTATTTCCAGCGTATGGCCGTCAACTTTTACTATCGGCTGTAAAGCCGTCAAGCTTCCATTTACAGTTATGCTTGCCGCTGCCGCCGTTGGCAGCAACTCTCTAACTAATACTTTAGCATCCCTTCCGTCTTTACCGCGAACAAATTCAATCATGTCACCATCATTAATAATCGTTTCCAGTGAAGCTTCCCCATTGTTAACGCTTATAAACGGAGCAGTTCCAATTTCACCTTTGAATACTTTTACTACTCCATTAATCTCAATTGTTTTCCCCATTCCCGGTTTTCCATATATGTTAGTCAGAGATATTCCTGAACCCAGCAGGGCAGCAGCAACCGTCAGGTTTCCGGTATTCCACAGCGCAATTTCCCGGTCATTTACCAATACTTTGATAAAAGGAACCGGCAATACAGTCAGTGCATGATAAGCAATACCCAGTGGCGTTACTCCCTGCGGCCCCCGCAGATAATCAATATCAACCACAATGTCCTCAAAAGCCTCCGGCGTCCGAATTCCAATCCGGTTTTTTGCTATATTCAATTCACGGGCAATTATTTCGGTTACACCTGGGGTAAGACTGCCCCCACCCACACAAATAACTGCATCTGGCGGTTTTTGATTAAGTCGTGAAATGTTATTGGCTATCTGGCTGCCCAATTCTTCAACAGCAGGCTGCAGGGCGGTTAAGACTTCCTCAACCGGAATAGATATTTCATTGCCTAATATATCGGCAAATTGAGCTGTCTCCTGACTGGCAAGACGGCGCTTTAACAATTCCGCTACATTGAAGTCAAGCAAGTAGTGAGTAGCCAACAATTCAGTTATTTCATCTCCCCCATTAGGTACCATGGCATAGGCAAATATGTTGCCATCTCTGACCAAAGCGATATCTGAAGTACCTGCGCCAATATCAACCAGAGCCAGATTCAACAGACGCATGGTGGAGGGAATAGCTACTGCCAAGGCTGCAATAGGCTCCAAAGTCAAACTATATACACTTAACCCTACTCGGCGCAGAACTGATAACAAACTGTCAACTACTACGCGAGGCAGAAACGTGGCAATGATTTCCACTTCGGTTTCCGCTCCCACCTGTCCTATTAAACTTCTTATCGGCTGATCTTCCAACCAGTACTGGACTATACTATAACCGATACAAAATAGATGGGCATTTTCATTTGTGTCTTCCTGGGTCAAATTATATTGAGCCTGCTGAACAGCTTCAATTTCCAGAGCAGTTACTTCTTCTCTGTTGATTTCCTGCAAGGGTATACGTTTTTTCCGGCAGGTACCCCGGGCAGTTTTTAATGAGCGTCCGGCAGCTGCCACCGAGGCCTTTTCCAGTGGTTGACCAACAGTGGATTCCAAAGTTTGTTTGATAAGCATTAAGTTGTCTGCTACAGCTTCAACATCGTGAATCTGACCATCC
>JAQVWB010000037.1 GCA_028698695.1 Syntrophomonadaceae bacterium
GGTCTGACTATAGGAAAAACTGGCGGTATTCTTACAGATGAATATCTGAGAACTTCTGATCCTTTTATATATGCAGCCGGCGATGCTATACAAGTAAAGAATTATATTACCGGACAGGATACTCTGGTGCCTCTGGCAGGCCCCGCCAATCGGCAAGGTTGGCTGATAGCTAATAATATTTGCGGTCGTTCAATACCTTACAAAGGTGTGCAAGGCAGTTCTATCCTTAAAATAGGGGATTTGACCATTGCAGCTACGGGTAATAATGAATATGCTCTAAATCTGGCAAATCAGCCTTATCTGGCTGTTCATACCTCTCCCTATTCTCATGCCACCTATTATCCCGGAGCCACACAAATGCATATCAAGCTTTTATTCAGCCCTGACAAAGGTCATATCCTGGGAGCGCAAATAGTTGGCCGCGACGGAGTAGACAAGCGGATTGATGTCCTGGCTACGGCTATAAGGGCTGGTTTAACTGTTTATGATTTAATGGATCTGGAGCTGGCCTACGCCCCACCATTCTCCTCAGCCAAAGATCCGGTTAACCTGGCTGCTTATGCTGCCGCCAATGTGCTAAACGGTGATGTTGAAGTGGTTCACTGGAATGAAGTGGATACTCTGCAGGCCAACGGCGCTTTTTTACTGGATACGCGTACTAAAGAAGAAGTAAAACACGGCGGGGTATCTGGTGCCTACCATATACCTGTAGACAACCTGCGGGAAAGGATTTCCGAATTGCCTGAAGAGAAAGATATTCTGGTTTATTGCCGCACCGGACTGAGAAGCTATATAGCCACCCGCATCCTGAAACAATCCGGTTATAAAGCCAAAAATATCAGTGGCGGGTATGTTATGTACCAATATATAAATAGCGATAGATAAAGAAAACGGACCGGAGGGCCGGCATCTTTATTTTTGTCGGCCCCCTTGTAATTAAATCATAAAAAACCGTCAGGTCAAGTCCCCTTTCAGGGACACGGATGTGTTCTAACCCTATGGGTTATGAACACAATTAATGTTGCAGAAAAAGTCAGTAACAGTCAGGTTCTAAAATAATCCGGGTTGACCAAGCGGCATTCCCCGTCAGCTTATGGCTTAATTGGGGTTATGGTTACGAGATCAGGCTGGCGTTCTCCGCTGGGGGCGGGAATATATTCAAATTCCACCTTGTCACCATCCTGTATAAAACCTTCCTGATCAAATTTGGCTTTTAATTCTTCACTTAATTTAAACGCACTATATACAACCGGTTTGCCATCTTCGGTAATCTGTATTTCAACCGAATTATTATCAATACGGCCAGTGTATATACCAGTTGCCTTAACCACTTCCGGCTCCTGTACCTGTGTTTGAGGATTAGGTTTGGTGTTATCCGTAGATTTGTTTAAATCAGTAACTTTATCTCCACATCCGGCCACTAAAGCAATAATGGCAACCATAATCAATAGAATCCGACCGCGTTGTTTTATAGTCATAAACATTTCCTCCCTGAGCTTATTTATATTTAATACGCTACCTTCATAATAAACTTTCAAAATCGACTTTGTCCAATACATCGACTATCAGAAAAAGAATTGTCCGCGACCATTGAAAAAGTGTCAAGGTAAAAGAAAAGCCGGAGTTGCTTTTATACAATCTCCGGCTTAATATTTTTGAAATTATTAACTAATAGCAGCCAGCACCATTTTCAGCGTTCCGACGACCTGCTCGTTGGTGAAGGTTTCCACTAACAATCCAAAATCGTAGGTTTTAATGCCATCTTCGATTCCACGGGCATAAGGATCCCGATACATCTTCTTAAGTAAAGTAAAAGGACGCCCCGGAGTATCTATAAGGGCTGACACTTTAGCTTTGGCTTTTTCCATAAGTACCGTATCATTTTCCACCAATTCATCAAATATACCCATTTCCAGAGCCTGAGCGGGATTAAACAATTCACCTTTATATATAACATCGCGGAAATTCTTAAATGAATCCAGACCAAAACGCATAATTTCCATTTCTGCCGGAGTCAGGGCCAGACCAATTTTTATTTCTGTCATACCCAGTTTTATTTTGGGATGATCTATAGCAATGCAGGAGTCTGCAGCCATGGACAAAATCATCCCTGCAGCAGTAGCATGACCGTTAATAGCAGCAACAACCGGCTTGGAGCAGGTGAAGACTTTCAGCAGGACTTCTTCTTCAACTTCAAACCATTTAATAATAGCTTCCCCACTTTCAAAAGTGGTAAAGGTCTTCAGATCAAAACCACCGGAAAAATAGCGTCCTTCTCCGGTCAGGATAATTCCCTTCAGTTCCTGTTCATTATTTACCCGGTCAACTACTTCGCTCAAACCTAATAAAGTTTCCATTGGAATTGAGTTTACTTTGCCATGCTTAAATTTAAATATCACTATATTGTCTTCAATGACATATTCGTACGACATACACACACTTCCTTAATTAATAATTTTTGAATGCTTTCCGGTAACCGGTACACCTTAATATCATTACATTAAATAGCTAAAATGATTCACCCCCTGAAAAATAATTGATTAAATCAATGTCCGGTCAAAAGCATAACCCCAGTATATACAGTTGGTAAGAAGAGACTTACAGCATTTTCCGTAATCTCTTCCTGCCGTTACTATTAATATTTTATAGTTTGAAGTCCAATTGGTCAAAACTAGTAAAGAAAATCATTTGGGTAAACTTCGGTACTGAACAACTGTGCAGTACGCTGGGGGAAAGCTTTGATGGTTTGATAAAAAGCCTGACTCATTATAAGTTCAGTAGTGTAACGCATAAATATCCCCCTCTTGCTTTATTAAACCGTCGCTTTTTATTAAATATTCAACATAGTAATTATAATCTTAATGATGTATAATTACTATGTTGAATATTTAAATGTCTAAAATTTCTATTGATGATATTATCGCTTCGTTAGAATAAAAATAGACAAAATACTTCACTAATTGACATAATACAGTAAATTATTTATCATAAACATAGAGTCAGATTATTTTGAAAATTATATGCCCCTCCTATTAAAATCAGGCGTCTCCCTCCCCCGGGTGACGCCTGATTTTTGTGTAAATAATAATTTTGTACTGTCATCCTTCATAAAATATAAGATTTTCCTGCAGAACTCCATCTAAAGGTTGATTGGATTTGCTGATTTTAGCATAATGAGCACGCAAAATTCTGGAATGTCTTTCCCGCGCAGCTTCAAAAGCAGCAATTGAAGAACTATAAAGCGGATGCTTAAGCAGGTTGGTTCTAATTGGAGCGGCAAAGGGGCAGTATTTAAACATAATAGTTCGCGCTACTTTATTTAACCGCAACAACCCCTGGGATTCATAATTCATCCAGGTATAATAATCTTCTTCAAAAATACGGGCTATATTATTGCGTTTGCGATCAATTTGCATTTTAACCTTGGCTTTGGCCTCATCAGATAAATCACGATTTTTCTTGTAAAACTGAATATAGTCCGTATAATCGTTAACCAGGGAACTTTCCCTTACATTATCTCTGACAAGCCCAGCCATGCTTTTGGATAAATCCCATCTAAATCTGGCTATTACACTTATCATTAGATTATCTATATTCCCCCCGGAAAAGATTGGAAAAATAAACCTGGCTGGCGAATTTCTGAGTCTTCCCGTCAATTCCTGCCACATTACAGCATTCTCTCCGAATGTTGGTATTAGTATTAATTCCGGTTTTACAGGAACCATTACCAGTTCCTTGCTTATCCTGGCTTCAGGGTTATTATAGACCAATTCACGGTGAAAAGCGGAAAAATCAACTTGCAGTACTTTATCCACAGCAGCTTCGAGTTTGGCCGGCGATATTAGTGAACCGGGCAAATCCCGATCAATCATATCACTATGTAAAATTGGTATATACCCACTTACCCGGGCATAACAAATTTTTTGCCCCAGTCTGAATAAATTTAAGGTTTCATGTTTCAGCCGTGCATCAGCATCCTTCTCGTAATTGGATTTATCCTGATTAGTCATTTCTCCATCCTTTACCAGCTGGCGAAACACATCATGATAATCCTGCCCAAATTCGTTTATCGAAGGTTCCTTCTCTATTTTATAAATCTGCTCCAGCCAATCTTTTATCAAATAAACGTTTGGTTGCAATGAAGATAATTCATCGGACAATTGATATAAATCATTTATCTGCTCTTCTTTTAATAAGCGTTCGTCCATATAACCAAACATCAGAAACATTTTGATCAGCTTACTTGGATGATTTTGCAACGGGCCCTTCTTTATGATATTTTGATATATCTGATAAAAAAGCGGGGTAATCACCGCCACTGCTCTTCTGCCTTCCTTATCCAGAGAGTTTTTATCCGGTTGATTAATGAAGATTTCCAGGTTAGCCAGGAATAACTCCGCATCACTGCGATCCAATTCCCCATAATAAAGAATCTTCCGGCAGCTAGCCTGAAGATCTTCAGGAATATTTATATGGTCATCCCGTCCAGTATCTTTGGATTGCATTTTATAATTCCTCCTCTCCAACGATCAGTGAACCAGGATTTATTACTATTATAACTAATTACAGGTAAAGTTAAAAAACCAGGAAGATAAACCTCCTGGTCTCTATTCCCCTGCGATTAATTAACAAATGTTGAGCACAAAGTTTTTTGGGTTGCGGGGAGTTATGCCCTTATAGAATTCTTTGACCTGTTCCATATCCTTTTCAAAGTCTCCCGTAGGATGAAAAGAAAATCCAACATTGGCAATCTTGTGCTTATAGTCCAGATAGCTAAGTACAATAGGGACTTTAGCTTCCAAAGCAGCATGGTAAAACCCGGTTTTCCACCGGTTATTAAGTTCCCGGGTTCCTTCCGGCGATAACATAATTACCATATCATCAAATCGATTGAATAGATCAACCATATGCTTGACCATGTCTTTTCTATTTTTCCTGTCCACCCCAATCGCCCCGGTAAATTTGAAAATAAACCCTCCGAAGGAATCCAGCAACTCCTGTTTGGCCAAATATCTCACCTGTCGGTTCATAATGTAAAAGGCAGCTCTTGAGTAACCAAAATCATAATTACTGGTGTGAGGAGCGGCTACTATAATACATTTTTTAATATCTTCAGGTAATTGTCCCTTGAGTTTCCAACCAGTTATCCAATAATAAATCCGTGAAATCAATCTCATCATATAAGGTATAACTCCTTTTAAAAAATAGATACTCATGTCCTGGTGCCTTCGGCTTGATCAGATAGATTATTTAAGGCCCCCCTGGAGATTTTGCGAATCAGTTCAGTATTTTCTCTATTCGACATATAAAACCCTTTTTTATCATACATTAAAAAGAAGCCCTGCGATATGACAATTTATTGCCATTATCACAGATGCTCCTAATTAGACTTTTTACTTCGTGCAGAAGAACTTAAAGAGATATTTAAATTCATTTTCATGACTTCTTTTTTACATAAAAAACTCCCCGGAAGCCGGGGAGTTTAATGTTCTCGGTTTTATTCTACCAGTTGTTGCGCGGTTGCGGTTTGAAGCAATCTCTGCAATAAACGGGTTTTTCACCGCTGGGCTGGAAAGGAACCATGGTTTCTTTACCACAATCAGCACATATTGCCGGATACATTTGACGCTCGGAGCGGTAACCACCACCGCGATTGTTTCTGGCTTCTGCCTTACGGGCAGCGCGACATTCCGGGCAACGGCCAGGCTCATTGGTAAAGCCTTTCTCGGCGTAGAATTCCTGCTCAGAAGCAGTGAAATCAAACTCGCGGCCACATTCCTTACAAGTGAGAACTTTGTCTTGATACATTAAAAAACCTCCTCAATATTGTTGCCCAAACCAAGGGAAGCACCTGTTATCTCTTACTTCCCCAAGCCTATGGCAATCGAGAAGGGTCTACACGTTCATTCCACATGAATTATTGGGCTATACGTTATTGTAATCTATTAACTGCTAAAACGCAACTAAACTAGCGGGATTATATAAATAAATTAAATATATATTGCTAACTTTGTCATTTTAAAATTGGTTTAACTCGCGTACCCTCCTTTAAATCCTGACTGGCATCCCTTACCAGGACTTGGCCTGCCTGTAATCCAGCCTTTATTTCAACCAGCTGCCCGTTCTTATCTCCGGTTTCAATCTCCTGTACCTTTATCTGACCATCAATTATGCTCATCACCTGATAATTGCCTTCAGAATTTAAGCGTACCGATTCCCGGGGAACAACCAAAATATTTTCTTTGCGCAAAGTTTCTATACTGGCCCGCACCTCATAACCGGGATGCAAATCAGCAGTTTCATCGATAGTTATTATTACTGGCACCCGGCTTTGCACTACTCCCAGAGCAGAAACTTTTTCATAAGCCCGGGGATAAATCTGTCTCACTGTACCTTTGATAACCTTATCTTCCAGCACCGGAGCAGTTATATGAGCAGGTTGTCCAATCTTCACTTTACCAGTTTCGTCACTCAATAATTCAGTTTTTACTTCCAGACCGGTTTCTGAACCAATCATGGCTAATTGAGTTCCGGCAGCAACTACCTGACCTTTTTTAACGGGCAGATCCAGTACTATTCCGCTTATCGGGCTTATTACCTGCAGTTCGTCAGTTTTCTCCTGCAGAGTGCTGCTAATTTCTTTTAACTCCGCAACTTGCTGTTCTGCTGATTTTATGGCAACTTCCTGTTGAATCAGACTGTTTTCAATTTTACTTGTCTGTAACTGCATCTGTTCATATTCTGCCCGGGTGGCTGCTCCATTATTCAATAATGTTTTGGTTCTGTTCAGCTCATTACGTGCCTGTTTTAAATCATCCTGTAAAGACTTTTGCATAAGCCTGGCCTGCTCCAATTGCGATATCGCCTGCTCCAGCTGTATGGCAGCAGTTGAATTCTGTGCGGTCAGTTCGGGGCTGGATAATCGCATCAGATTTTGACCCGCCTTAACCTGGTCTCCTGTTTCAACCAGCAGTTCATTGATGCGGGCAGGCTGACCGGACTGAACATCATATTCGGTAACTGCCTGCACATATCCAGGTTCTTCTACAGTTAAAACAATTGTCCCCAGCTCAGCTTTTACAGCTTCCACCGGCTGACTGCTCCTTGAAAAAACCAAAGCGATTATTATTAGCAAAGATACCCCTATTGCCAACCATATTTTCCAATGTTTCACCGAATATACTCCCCTCTCTAATCACGGTTTTTCAGAGCTTCTACCATATCAATATTTTTAACCCGGCGAACCGCCAATTGCTGACCAATCCAAACAAATATTATTGATGCCAGCGCCGCTATAAAATAAGTCCGCGGATATATTATGGCCGGGAAACTGAATAAATCCGTACTGACACTGCTCATATAGACTGCCCCCATCAGTTTGCCCGCCGGCAGACCCAGAGCAATACCAACAACAGCCTGTATCCAGGTCTCCTGACTTAATAAACGCGCTACTTCTGTATTTGAATAACCCATTACTCTAAGGGAAGCCAATTCCCTCCGCCGTTCCTGAAAAGCCATGGTGGCAGTATTATATACAATTGCCAAGCCTAACAGACCGGCAAACATTATCATTACCAGTATAAAATATAGCATGGTGTCCAACAACTGCAGGAAACTTTCCTGTTCACGGGCCGGACTCATAACCGAACTTACCTTGGGCATTTCCTGCAATCTGGCCTCCACTGCAGGCACTTCCGGCGCATCCATTTTTAACATTACTGCAGTTATTACCTGACTTTCCCCTAATAAATGATTGGCGGTATCATACGATATATAACTGGCTCCCATCATCGGATCATAAATGGCGGCGATCTTTAACTCCCTGGTTCTGGAAGCACCTGAGCCCATAGCTGTTTCGACCCTTACAACCTCGCCAGTTTTTAATCCAAGTTTATTGGCAACCGGAGAGCTCAATAATATACCTTCATCCGGTATTTGAATCTGGCGGCTATTAATATCATATACCTGCTTCAACCTCCCCGCAGGATTTATTCCCGTTAACAACTCATCCTCAGTACGACCATGAGCATGTATCTTTACCGGGATTTCAAGTATGGGCTCCTGTTTCTGCACCGATTCCCAGCGGCTCCAATCGATTGTTCCTGAATATTTAACCGGCGCGGTAAAGCGAACTATATAATCATAATGATTAACCTGCTTAAAACTTTGTGACAACAGATAGTCAACCGCATCATTTGTAAATGAAGCAAATACCAGTAATACTACTGAACTCATTACTCCTAAAACGGTAATTGCAAATCTGGACCGGTTACGCAATATTGAACGCAGGCTCATCCTCCAGCTGCTGCCCAGTCGCTTCCATATAAACGGCAGGCCTTCCAGAGCTATACGGCGCCCGGATACCGGCGGTTCAGGACGCATTGCTTCTGCAGGGGTGATGCGCAGTACTGAACGGGAAGCAAATAATCCTGAAGCGATACCTACCAGGCCGCTGATTACAAAACCCCATAATACTACCTGAATATTTAAACCGCCAATCGTCTGGGGCAGGTTGAAAAACTGTGCATATAAATTTGACATGGCCGACGCCATCCCCATTCCGGCAATTGTACCGAAAACAGCGCCTACCAGGCTTACCAGTAAAGCATAGGAAGTATAATGCCACATAATTTGAGCATTATTGTATCCCAATGCTTTTAATACCCCGATAGACATCCGGTGTGAACGAATCATACGCGTTAATATAACCATCTGTATTCCTGCTGCTATCAGGAAAAACAACAGGGGCAGGAAACGCGAATTAATCCGCAGCCCCTCCAACTCAACATCCAAATAGGCGTGGCTGATCTGATCCTTGCGGGCATAGCTGGCTATGTTGCCGTATGGTTTCAGGATTTCTTCAACTTGAGATTTAATAGCGGTTTCATCTACTCCCGGAGCCAAATCAACAACTACTTGATTAATCTGACCCGGCATACCCAATATCTGCTGAATATTTCTCTGGGAAAGCATAATAATTGCAAAACGGTGTGGCTCAGGAAACATAGTGGAGGCGTCCCGCATTGGATAAACGAACTCCGGACTGGTAGCAGTTCCATTAACCAATAAATCAGCTTTTTTACCATCGGCTATAATTTGAATAGCCTGACCGCTTACCAATTGGTTGGCAGCAGCATACTGAGGGTCAACCAGAACCTCTGCTGAATGGGAAGAATCCTGGTCAAACATTCTGCCGGACATTAAATGCAGCTGATTTACTTCACTCTCCATGGGCAAAGGATAACCGGTTAGCCTGGCCGTAGCTCTCTCGTTATTATCTTTTAACAGCACAACATCCTGTTGAATACGCCCGGTAGCTTTGACCACCCCCGGTATTGATTCAATTCGGGCAATAACTGATTCCGGAGCTTTGACCACATGAAAAAAATAATCGGCAAAACGATAATCAGAATAGAATTGCTGCTGTGAACGCTCCAGATTATAGTAAGCCGTATTCATGCTGATATAAATTAATACTCCCAGCATGACAACCACAACCAGGGCTACAAATTGTCCCCGCGTATAGCTGATAGTACGTAGCAGTTTGCGAGACAGGACACTCATTACCACTCGATCCTTTCTGCCGGCAGCGGATGCTCATTTTTAATTATTTCTACTACCTGCCCGCTGCTCATACGGGCCACCCGGTCTGCCATTGCCCCAATAACAGTATTATGAGTCACAATGATTACAGTACTGCCGCGTTTTTCACAGATATCAGCCAATAATCTCAATATTAATTTGCCGGTTTCGTTATCAAGTGCTCCAGTGGGTTCATCGCATAGTAACAACCGGGGGTTTTTTACCACTGCCCGGGCTATAGCTACCCGCTGTTGTTCCCCCCCGCTTAACTGGGAGGGAAAATGATCCCGTCTCTCCCAAAGGCCTACATCCTGTAATACTTCATCAACCGGCAAAGGGTCAGCCACCAGTTCAGCAGCCAGGGCCACATTTTCAGCAGCAGTTAAATCCGGAATTAAATTATAAAACTGAAAAACAAACCCTACCTCTTCACGGCGAAAATTAGTCAACACTTTGTCACCGCCATCTGACAACGATTGCGATTGAAAAAACATCTGACCGTTACTGGGTAAATCAATTCCCCCGATCAGATTGAGCAAAGTACTTTTTCCGGAACCACTGGGACCTAAAATAACCAGTAATTCACCCGCCAATATTTCCATGGTAGTCGCTTTAAGTGCTTCGACGGTTACTTCCCCCATTATATAGGTTTTGCTAACCTCCTCCAGATGCATGACTACCTGGTCATCCAATTAATTCATCCCCTTTGCTTTTAAGTAAACTATCTTATGCAGGATATAATGAATAGCTTTTATATTATGCCGCGAAACATCCTGTTCTCGTCGGCAACCATATCAAAACTTGGCATCTTCCCTTTGTTGAGAGTTAGTAAAAACAATGCCTGTTAAGTAAAAGATTTCGCTGAAACAAATTATATCTCCTGCCCGGTCAACCAGACCAGGGTTCTTATTACCAGGCTTACCAGTATAACAAAAATGGCATATCCTATTGGCACCTGCACAACCAGTTAATGCTATTAAGGTTATTCAATATACCGTGCGCTTTCTTTATTAATTATGTTATTATGATATAGGATTAATACTTAATCTCGTTTTGCAGTTTTATCTAACATCAGATATTGATATTTGGAACTCTTGATAAAAGGAGGGAAAATAATGTTTGGTTTGATTGGCAACTTTGGCCCCTTGGAAATTGGTTTTATTTTAATTATTGTCTTGATTATTTTTGGACCGGGAAAACTTCCCCAATTAGGTGAATCCATGGGAAAAGCCATTAAGGGCTTTAGAAAATCCCAGGATGAAGATTTGAATAACCTGGAAAAATAATGATATCTGCCAAAGGCTGTCTACACATGACAGCCTTTTTTTATTTTAATTATCTGCCCCACTCATCATTCCACAGCTCTTTCATTCTGGTTTGCTATATCTGCTTTCATCTTTTTCATTTCAAAGAAAATAAAAGTGGCAGTAATAAGAACTGCCAGGCAATCTGCTATCGGAGCAGAGCGCCATACGCCTTCAATACCCCAGAACCTGGGCAGGATAAGTAGTAAAGGGATAAACAACAGGACCTGGCGGGACAGGCTCAAAATGGTTGACTTTAAAGCTTTACCAGTTGCTTGAAAATAACTGGAACATATAACCTGAAACCCGATTATTGGAAACACAGCAAAATAAGTCAACATGGCATGGGAGGTAAGAGAAGTAAGATCAGTATTACCTTCACTGAATAAACCCGCCAGCTGGACTGACCATAAAAGAATTGCTATATAGCCTGTTACGGCAATGCCTGTGGCTGCTGCAACTGCCAGTTTCAGCGTTTCAATTACACGGTGGAATTGCCTGGCTCCATAGTTGTATCCCAGTATGGGTTGGGCTCCCTGACTCAAACCCAAAATGGGCATAAACAGCAACATACCTAAACTCATGACGATTCCAATCGCCGACAGGGCCAAATCGCCACCGTAGGCCATGAGAGTTTTATTAAGTATCAGGTTTTGTACACTACTGGCCATCTGCATAGCAAAAGGCGCAAACCCGATCGCCATGATACTTAGCAATATCTGCATCTGTGGTTTTAAATTCTTTAAGCGTATTTTCACGAGGCTTCTGCCGGTATAGAAATAGCTTAATACCCATACCATGGATATAAATTGAGCAATTATCGTGGCGATTGCTGCCCCCTTGATTCCCCAACCTGCGATGAAAATAAACACATAAGTCAAAACCACATTAATCACAGCGCCCAGCAGCTGAGTATACATCGACATGCGTGGGTTTCCTTCTGCTCGGATGAAGTTGTTCATTCCCATGCTCAGACTACCGAAAGCAGCTCCCAGCATTATAATATGCATATAATCACGGGCGTAAGGAAACACTTCCTGGCTGGCTCCGAAAGCCATTAAAATTGGTTCGGTAAAAATGAAAAAGAAAAATGCGAATACCGCCGGTAACAGTATCAGCATCAGCATGGCATTACCAGCCACCTTTTCCGCTTCCTCTTTTCTGTTTTCGCCCAGACGGATGGAGATCAGTGCAGTTGCTCCCACGCCGATAAGTACTGAAA
>JAQVWB010000038.1 GCA_028698695.1 Syntrophomonadaceae bacterium
GTCTTAAACACTTCCCGCGGATGTACAATGGAACTGTGTAATCCCCCTATGCTAACATCTTCCCATAAAATGATTCCATTCTTTCGATCCAGATATAAAACTCTGAAATATTCCCGGTCCAGGAAACGCATATCTTCCATAAAGGCATTTTTTACATCTTCGGGAGATTTTATCGTTATTTTATGTTGCTGACCAATGGATATGCGTCGTCCAATTTCAACCGCAGCTTTTATAGCTATCGCTTTTGCTTCCCCGATTCCCGGCTCTCTTGTCAACTCATCAACAGTTGCCTCCATCAAATATCGCAATCTTCCCTCATGACTAATCAGCAGATGATTAGCGATATCCAGTGCAGTTTTACCAACGATTCCCTTTCCCAGAATAATAGCCAGTAATTCCGCATCACTTAAGCTGGATTCCCCCTGTTGCAACAGTTTTTCCCGCGGCCGCATATTTTCAGGCATATCTTTTATCGTAATATGATAATCGTTCAGCCTAATCCCTCCTTAAGTAAGCTAAACCCGCGTTTTTCAAGCATTAAATACAACCGTTGCAAAGGTAGTCCTACTACATTAAAATAACATCCTTCTATACGATTGACAAATAATGAAGCCCGGCCTTGAATTGCATACGCTCCGGCTTTATCCATAGGCTCGGCAGTGGCAACATAATACACGATTTCATCCCTCGTCAAATCTTTGAAATATACTTCTGTAATCTCCGTCTGGACTTCATAGTCATCGTAATTGGTATCTAATACACATACGGAAGTCATCACCTGATGCTTACGCCCACTAAGTAAATGGAGCATGTTAATTGCATCACTGACATCCGCCGGTTTACCCAGAACACTCCCGTCCAGTACTACTATGGTATCAGCAGCTATTATTAAGCCCTTATAACCTTGTTTTGCTACCACCCGGGCTTTTTCCAGGGCAATTCTGCTACTGGATTCAAGCGGGGTTTCATGAAGATAAATTACTTCGTCTATATCTGCGGGAACACTTTGAAAAACAAGCCCCAGGTCGTGCAACAAGGCTTTTCTTCGCGGTGATTGTGAGGCTAAAATAATATTCAAGTTATCCATCCTTACAGACGTTTATATATTAGATATGCAATTAAAAAGCCAATTAAAGTAAAGATACTGACATGGATCATAAAACCAAAGGATAATGTAATAACATATAAATCTACTGTAAATGCAGGCACCCCTATACTTTTGGCACTACCCCAATAAGCAATCGATGGCCAATTATGAACCATTAGATCACCTATCCATCCTCCCATTATTCCACCCAGTATCAATAAAAGCGACAATACTTGCCAGCCTGGAACAGAGCGGGTTCGATTCGCCACGACAAACCTCCGGTCACTTTTCTAAAAGTTTAGCATTCCTATCCCTGAAAAACAAGGCAGGCACAGCTCAAGCTCCTCAGATTAAATCAGCGGGTAAAATCCTATATATTTTATTCCAGGACCGTGTATAATTAACACATACCACCAATGATTATATTAAATGGGAGAGAATAATTTGACCAAAAAAGCTGTAAATTGGTATCTGATCGTTCCCATTATCTTTTTCATAGCAATAATTCCCCTGATTGTTCGTATGAAGCTGATCCCCCTGGAAGGAATCACTTATGACTTATGGATGGGCGGTAAAACTAATACGGACGTGTTTTCCTATTACAAAAGCGTCTTTATAATCGCCTGTGCTACAATATCCGCCCTGGTTTTCATGGTCTGCTTGTATTTAAGGACAATAAAAATTAAAAACCTGGCTTTGTATTTTCCTTTGTTGCTTTTAAGTGTTTTAATTATTGCTTCGACGGCATTTTCAGAATTTCAGGGTGTGGCAGTATATGGGTCCCCGGATCGATACGAGGGCGAGTTGGTTTTACTATCCTATATAATCATGTGCTTTATTATAATGAACGCAGTAAACTCCGAAAAGGAGTATAAGCTGATTTTTTCATCATTATTAATATCAGCCGGGATTATTTCCCTTATTGGCTTATTACAATTCAGTGGCTGGAACATATTTCACAGCAGCTGGGGGCAAAACTTTATCCTGGCAGGTTATGATTTGGAAAGAACTGCGGAAGTCTATTCTACGTTGTATAACAGTAACAATGTTGGCAGTTATATGGCAATGCTTGTCCCACTTACCTTGGTCTTTTATTTCTTTTCCCCAAAAGGCTGGCAGCGAATCCTCGTTGGCATGCTATGCACTTTGATGTTCGCTACGCTGCTGGCTTGTGATTCCCGCGCGGGATTTCTGGGAGCTTTGACTGCACTTATAATAGCCCTGGTTTTTCTCAGAAAGATTATAAGAATTGAATGGCGGAGTGCTTTAGCCATACTCATAAGCTTTACTCTGGTTTTTGCAGTAATAAACTATATTGGTTCCGGACGCTCCGTCTACTCAATCAAGTCAATTTTCAGCGACCAAAAGGCCGCGGACGATTTGGGCGAATGGCACTTTATGGTGGACAATGAGCCGCTAAAATTTGAGAGAAACCGTGTTATTATTAATCATAAAATCCCTCTAAAAATCGCTCCCGCATCATTTGGCCAGTTCCGTTTTTATGATAACCACAACCAGGAAGTATTCTTTAAAAATCAAGCCGCCCAGCTCGCTTCTGCGGACTGCCGTTTTCAGGATTATAAAGTAACACAGACAGACAATATGCTGAAAATTACAGTGGCAGACAACAACCTGTATTTCAAAAACATAGACCATAAAATCCTGCCGGTTGACGAAGCCGGCAGGCCAATTACAATTTACCATAACATTCAAGGTCACTATAAAGATATTAAAATAGTAATTAACGAAAACAATCTGCTAATAACTCCGGCGGATGCCCCTTTAATAATCAGAGCCGATCAACAGGGATTGGTTTTTATGGATCCGGCAGGGAAAGTTTTGCCGCTTCTGAAAGGAAACAAAGTCAATTGGGGCTATATCGATGACCCCCGTTATGATAAGTATAAGGTTTATTTCAGGAACAACCGCCTGATTGTCCAACATGATTTAACGCAGCTGGATTTTCTCTGTGCCAAAAGTTTCTTTTTGCCACTAAGCGGGGTCACGCCGGCTGTCAAAACTATGCAGTTTTCAGATTATAATTTGATTCTATCTGCCGATTCGGAAGCATTGCAGGTAGTTAATGACTGTAAACAGTTGATATTTAAAGACGGTAACAACAGAATTCTTGCCTGCGATAAATATTCCCTCGGAGATGATGACTATTTTGTAATTAATGACGCGCGCTTCCTCGACTATCGAATCTCCACTAAAAACGACCTGTTGCGAATAAAAAAAGGGGAAAAGAATCTAGTCATTTTTATCTCCCCTACTGGCTATAAATATCTCACTGCCAACGGCAAAGAATGGCTTATGAAACCCGTAGAGACGTTCGGTTTTGCCGGTCGGGAAAGCATAGGGTCGGGGAGGGGTTATATATGGTCCAGAACCATTCCTCTTTTGAAAGACACGATTATATTGGGTCATGGGCCGGATACTTTTTCCATCTACTTCCCCCAGCATGAAATTGAAGGAAAGTTTAATTATCTGAATACAACCACGATGATAGTTGACAAGCCGCATAGTTTATATCTGCAAATGGGCGTTAATACTGGCGTAATATCCCTGTTGGCATTCCTGGCCTGCTTAATTATGTATTTATATTCCGGGCTTAGAAAATATCCGCTAGTTGTTGATTGGCAAAAAGAAGAACTGTGCGGATTGGCTGTATGGCTGGCTGTGATTGCTTATCTCGCCGCAGCAGTATTCAACGATAGTCTGGTCTCGGTAGCACCGGTATTTTGGGGACTTCTGGGATTAGGTATTGCACTTGTAAGTATTGACCAGCCAAAGGAAACCGGGTCAGGTAAAATTGATTAACAGGGACACCAATAAACCCTAACGGTCACCTTTTAGAAGTTGAGCATTCCTATCCCTGAAAAACAAGGCAGGCACAGCTCATAAAAAAAGCTCCCCATATGGAGAGCTTAAAGTAAATTTTATATTATTTCTGCAGGGCTAAATTAAAACTAAGTACTTCCAGATTTACTGATAAATCTACATTTCTTAATATTACATCATTAGGTACCTTGATTACGCGGGGAGAAAAATTAAGAATTGCTTTTACCCCGGCAGCCACCAACTGATCAGTTACATCCTGAGCTGCTGCTGCTGGAACTGTAACTACACCAATTTTTATACCCTGCTCACGAACCCGTTCTTCTAATAAATCCAGAGACTCAACCGTCACATCACCAATCTGTTTCATAATACGTTTATTATCTACATCCAATATGGAAGTGACTTTAAAGCCTCTATCCTCAAATCCCTTATACAGAGCGAGAGCACTGCCAAGTTTCCCGGCTCCGATAATAATAACATTCCAGTTTTGATCCAAACCCAGGATTTTCATCAGATGTCCATATAATTCTTCAACCTTATATCCTACTCCGCGAGTGCCGAATTCACCAAAATAAGCCAGGTCCTTCCTAACCTGCGCTGAACTGACGCCTACACCTGATGCAATATCACCCGAGGCTACAGTATTAACTTCATCTTCCAACAGTTGATGCAAAAAGCGGGAGTAAATGGATAGTCGCATCACCGTTGCTTCAGGTATCTTATAAACCTTCAAAAGCCCCACTCCTTAGAAATACTTGCCTATAATAGCATTGTACCACTAAAGTGAAACTTTTCTCGATTATTTTTATAAAAAAACTCTTTCTCGTTATCGGAAAGAGTACTGTTATTATATAAAGAAACTTATCAGTTTGTAAAATAGCATTGCTACAAGTGCTGCAGATGGTATGGTAACGAACCAGGCAATTACAATTTGCCGGGCAATGTTCCACCGCACCCCCTTTAATCGTTTGGCAGCCCCGACCCCCATAATTGAAGAGGATACCACATGCGTAGTACTGACTGGTGCTCCCATTAAACTGGCTGCGTAAATAACGAGAGAAGAGGTAAAATCGGCGGCAAAACCATTGATTGGTTCAATACGAAAGATTTTTCCTCCCATGGTACGAATAATCTTCCAGCCTCCTATAGCAGTTCCGGCAGCCATAGCCAATGCACAACATATTTTTACCCACAACGGAACCTGAAAGGTAGTCAGCAATCCTCCTCCTACTAGAACCATGGTAATAATACCCATCGACTTCTGCGCATCATTGGAACCGTGAGCAAAAGAAGCCATACAGGCAGATAAGATTTGTAACTTGCGAAAACCATGGTTGGTCCTGGTCGGTGACGATCTTCGGAACACCCAGAATAATACGGTCATAAATAAACTTCCGGCAACTAAACCAACTACCGGAGCGATAATCAGACCAGTGAAGATTTTAATAAAGCCATCCCAATTAACCTGGGCTGCTCCAAAACCGGCAATAACTGCACCGGTAAGACCACCAATCAAAGCATGCGATGAACTGCTGGGTATGCCAAAATACCAGGTAAACAAGTTCCAGAAAATTGCTCCAATCAAAGCAGCAATAATAACGAGTGGAGTCACTAATTGTGGCATAACGATGCTTTTCCCAATAGTAGCAGCAACAGCCGTGCCGCTGAGAGCTCCTAAAAAATTAAGGCTGGCAGCAACAAAAATAGCATTACGCGGAGACAGGGCTTTGGTAGAAACTGAGGTGGCAATAGCGTTGGCAGTATCATGGAAACCGTTAATATAGTCAAAAATCAAAGCTAATACAACTACTACGATTACTAAGGCCAAACTAAACATATTTTACAGTTACTCCCTTGATAATATTACTGACATTTTCACAGTAATCGAGCGTAGTTTCCAAATGTTCGTATATTTCTTTCCATTTAATTATCTCGATAACATTATCAGTATTCTCGAACAACTCAGCAATGCCTTCACGATACAGGACATCTCCTTCATGCTCATAGTTACGAATTTTCTCACATGAATTTACTATTTCCCGATGTTTTTCCCGCACTAGAGGTAAATCAGCTACTGCTATTTTAATTTCTTTAGCAGCCTCTTCCAGGACTTCAACCATTTTTAAAACATACTCTGCTTTGGGAACCCCTGCTTTATAAATAATTACTTTTTCCATAGTTCCCTGAATATGATCCAGAACATAATTTAACTCCCGGGCTAATAATAAAATATCTTCGCGATCAAAGGGAGTAACAAAAGAATTGTTAATCCGATTCATTACCGAGGCCAGTATTTGATCACCGTGTACCTCAACGGTCTTAATCTTATCCAGTTTCTTAAACGGTTCACTGGAATCCTGAAAAAAAAGTTTCATGATTTCGGTAGCTTCCAAAATAGCATCTGCCAACTGATTGAAATAATAAAAGAACTTATCATCTCTGGGTTTTAATCTTATCCCCACTGGGATACCTCCTTAACAAGGCGTTTATCAACTTAATTAATTATAACAACATTACTGAGTTGGTGTTGTTAATAATATGTTAAGAAATCCTTAATAGCCGGTAAACCAAGATCGAGCGCGGTCTAAAACATAAAAGGAACCAGTTATTAATAAATATTGATCGTTTATCAGCCTGGCCATTCCCTGTTCAATTGCCTGAATTATATCCTCAACTTCTATAACGGGAATATGCGGATAAAGCCGGGCAAATTGCTGTGTGAGTCTATTCCAATTACTACTGCGGTTACCATCCGGACGCGTTATTATACAGGCACTTGTATTTTTCCCTAAATACTTCAAGGTATTCTCTGCATCTTTATCATCAACCATTCCACAAACTAAAACCTTGTCGCGTTTCGGTAAAATGCAATCCAGGGAATGTGCCAATGCCCTGGCAGCGGAAGGATTATGGGCCACATCAATTAAAACCAGGGGTTGCGAACATAGCGTTTCCAATCTTCCCGGATTTTTCAGTGAGGCTAATGCCAATTCTATGTTACTGTTGCTAATTGAAAAATTCTGAGCTTCCAGCACTGCTATTGCAGACAAAGCAGTTCTCAGGTTCTCCAGCTGATAACACCCCGGCAAAGAGAAGCGAACAGCGGATAAATCATGTCCAGGCATAGATATTGATACTTCCTGTCCGTCCAGACCTGGCTGACCGGCTAATTTAACCTCTACGACAGTATTATCATAACAGCTGGCCTGTAGATGGTTAGCCCGGTTAATTATTACCTCTCTGGCCACTGGTGCTATATTTCCAACTACAACAGGTGTTAAAGGCTTAATAATCCCGGCTTTATTGGCGGCAATTTCCGGCAGGGTATCACCCAGAACGCTCACATGATCCAGATCAATACCGGTTATTACTGAAACCAGGGGTGAAACAATATTGGTAGAATCATAAAGTCCCCCCATACCTACTTCCAATACAGCTATATCTACCTGTTGATCATAAAAATATTTGCACGCCATAGCCGTAAGTGCTTCAAACTCGGTGGGATGTTCCAAACCATGGCAAACCATCTCATTAGCCGCCTGTTCAATAATATGCAGATAACTAATAAAATCATCGCCATTAATTTGTTTGCCATCAATCATCAATCGCTCCAGATAGGAATGCAAATGAGGTGAAACGAAATGTCCGGTCCTGTACCCGGCCGCATTCAGTATTTGCGCCACAATTAACGAGGTAGAACCTTTACCATTGGTTCCCCCCACATGAACACAGGGCAAACCCGTATCAGGCCGCCCCATTATTTCCAATAAAGCGTTTATTCTTTCCAGACCTGGTTTTATCCCAAACCTGGTAAATCGCGACATCCGATCATTAATTAATTGGTTAATGTCTGTATACGTTGCAGAATACCCTCCTGTTTAAGCCTGGCTTCCTCAACCTTGTTACTTTCCTTCTCAATAACTTCCCGGGGCGCGCGGGATAAAAAGTTTTCGTTATTAAGTTTGGCCTGAGCTTTCTCCAAATCGGCCTTTACGCTCTTTAATTCTTTTTCCAGCCTTTCTATCTCCCGGGCAATATCCACCACGCCTTCCAGCGGAACATATATCTCCACCTTTGAAGTTAAAGCGGACCCGGCCTGAGATGGTTTATTCACTAGCTCAGTTAATACCTGTAAATCATTAACCCCACCCAACCCTTTTATATACTCCTGATTTTCATGCAGCATATCGGCAAATTTCGGGTCATGCGATAAAAGAATTGCTTTAATTTTCAAAGCCGGGCTAATGCCAAACTCGGCACGAATATTACGAATAGCTCTTATTACGGTCATTATTCCCTGCATATTATCTATTGCCTCACCCCAGTAGTCACCAGGTTCCGGCCAGGCATCCAACATGATAGTTTCACTATGCCCGGGAATATTTTGATAAATTTCTTCAGTAATGAAAGGCATGAACGGATGTAATAACCTTAAGGTATCTACCAGTACATTACGCAGCACATTCTGAACTGCCAAACGGTCCCCGTCTGCTTCTTTACTAAATAACCTGGGTTTGGCCAGTTCAATATACCAGTCACAAAAATCATTCCATATAAACTCATATAAAGTTTTGGCTGCTTCGCCCAGATCATATCTTTCCAGCAGCCGTTCCACTTCTGATGTAGTATTGGAAAGCCGCGAAATAATCCAGCGATCAGCCAGTAATAAGTTGTTTTCACTTAGTATTATGGGCTGGTAATCAGATAGGTTCATTAAAACAAACCGTGATGCATTCCAGATTTTATTGGCAAAATTACGGGTATTCTCAACTTTTCCCCAATTAAAGCGAATATCATTACCCGGGGTTACCCCGGTAATTAATGAAAACCGCAGTGTATCTGCCCCATAATTTTCAATTACTTCTATAGGATCAATCCCGTTACCAAGTGATTTGCTCATCTTGCGCCCCTGCCCGTCCAATATCAAACCATGAATATTCACCTCATGAAACGGGACTTCCCCGGTATGTTCCAATCCGGAGAAAATCATGCGCGCCACCCAGAAGAATATAATATCACGTCCGGTCACCAGTACACTGGTTGGATAAAAATAATTTAAATCTTTAGTTTGCTCAGGCCATCCCAAGGTTGAAAAAGGCCAAAGGGCACTGCTAAACCAAGTATCCAGTACATCTTCATCCTGACGTAAATCAGAGCCCAGACACTGCGGACATTCCGTGGGATCAGTTTTACTGCATATTACCTCACCACAATCATCACAATACCAGACGGGTATGCGATGCCCCCACCATAACTGGCGGGAAATACACCAATCCCTGATGTTCTCCATCCAGTTTAAATATATCCTGGTAAAACGTTCGGGAATAAACTGGATATCACCGGACACTACCTTATCAATAGCAGGTCTGGCCAACGGTTGCATCTTAACAAACCACTGCGTGGAAATCATCGGTTCAATTATACTGTTACAGCGCTGACAATGCCCAACCGCATGACGATGATCCTCAACTTTTATTAAATAACCGCCTGTCTGTAAATCCCTTACTATGGCTTTGCGGGCTTCCTGTCGATCCAATCCCGAATATTCTCCGGCGTTTTCATTCATTAATCCTATTTCATCAATAACGCGTAATTGTTCCAAACCATGTCTGATACCCATATCAAAATCATTAGGGTCGTGGGCAGGAGTAACTTTAACTGCTCCGGTACCAAATTCCCGATCCACATACTCATCAGCAAAAACGGGTATTTCCCGATTCATAAGCGGCAGGATAACCTTTTGCCCTACTAAATGTTTATAGCGTTCATCATCGGGATGAACTGCTACTCCCGTATCTCCCAGCATAGTTTCCGGTCTCGTAGTAGCTACAATAATGAAATCCGCGCTATCTTTGACCGGGTAGCGAATATGCCATAAATATCCATCACTATCTTCATGCTCCACTTCAATATCAGATATGGCAGTTTTACATTTGGTACACCAGTTAGTTATGTACTCACCCTGATAAATCAACCCTTTTTCATATAAATTAACAAAGACTTCTCTTACGGCCTGTGAACAGCCTTCATCCATCGTGAATCGTTCCCTGGTCCAGTCACATGAAGAGCCTAAAAAAGACAATTGCTCAGTAATACGACTGCCGTACTGTACCTTCCAATCCCAAACTCTTTCCAGAAATTTTTCCCGTCCCAGCTGCTGTCGGGTTAACCCTTCCTGCAATAAAGCTTCCTCAACCTTGGCCTGCGTAGCAATACCTGCATGGTCAGTTCCAGGCAACCACAAGGTGTTATAACCCTGCATACGCCGCCAACGCGCTAAAATATCCTGTAGCGTATTATCTAAAGCATGTCCCAGATGTAATGACCCGGTTACATTAGGTGGCGGCATTACTATGGAAAACGGTTTTTTACTGTAATCATCTACGGAAGCAAAATAATTGTTATCCTTCCAATACTGGTACCATTTACGTTCCACTTGCCCCGGTTCATATACACTGGATAACCCCTGGTCGGTTGCCATATATAAAAATACCTCCTCATATAACTGCATATTAAGCTCTATATAAATTGCTATACTTTATTATAAAGTAAATTGTACTTAATATCGAAGCCACAACGCAAGTAATTAAAAAGCTGCTCCCCGGATTGTTAAATGATTGGAGATTATGCTAATCTGAAATAGCAAACTTAAAGGAGGGAAAACGCTTGCACAATGATTATCACCGTATATCGTTAGGTTTTTTTCCCACTCCATTACATGAATTAAAAAACCTGAGCCAAATGCTGAATGGTCCCCGTATATTTATTAAACGCGATGACCAGACTGGTCTGGCCCTGGGCGGCAACAAAGTTCGCAAATTGGAATATATAATGGCTGATGCTCTGGCTAAACAAAGTCAGGTAATCATAACTGTTGGAGCTGTAAGCTCCAACCATGCGCGGCAAACTGCTGCCGCAGCAGCAATACTGGGTTTGGAATGTCACCTGGTTCTGATTGGACGCCAACCTCAGGAACGGCAGGGTAACTATCTATTGGATGACCTGCTGGGGGCTGAATGCTCTTGTGTCCGCAATTCTCAGGTAGCTTCCACAGTCGAAATCCTGATGCAACAATATCGTGACGAAGGAAAAAATCCCTACTTTATTCCTGCCGGTGGTCATTCTACTGAAGGAGTTATCGCCTATATGCAGGCCTGCCAGGAAATTCAACAGCAAGCAGAATATGATTACGCTGCTATCGTAACCGCGGTAGGTACAGGCACCACTTATGCCGGTCTGTATCTGGGTGAAAAAACAAAAAACCATGCCCCACAGGTTATTGGTATATCAGTAGGCGGCGACCAAAACTGGTGCTCAGAAGAAATATTAAGCATTATTCATCCCCTGGAAAAACAAATGGGAATGACACTTTCGCAGGCACAGGATTTAAGTATTTATTATGATTATATTGGTGCAGGATACACTAAAACCTATCCTCAATTACGGGAAGTGATAAAACTGACAGCCCGTCAGGAAGGAATCCTGCTGGATCCGGTTTACAGCGGTAAAGCCATGCTGGGTTTAATTGATCTAATCAAGCAGGGTTATTTCACGCGTGAACAGAATGTATTGTTCCTGCATACCGGGGGCGCACCGGAAATATTCAGCTATAATACATTTCTAACTGAAATAGATTAATACGGAGGTAAACCATGAGCAATTATAAAATTGGCCGCAATGACCCCTGTCCCTGTGGCAGCGGCAAGAAATATAAAAAATGCTGTGGACTGCTGGGAGATAATCGCGGGGCCAGTCTGGATCCCTTTGAACGGTTTAATCAAAACCTGGTGGCGTTAAAAATAAAACTGGACCAACATTTTGGTAATCAGATTAAACGCATGCGTAAAGAAGCTCAATTACAATTTTTACACTTTAGTCCGGACCATACCCTGCCGGCTGAACACGAAACTATTTTTTCTGACTGGCTGTGGTTTGACCGCACTGATAGTGAACAACCTTCACTGGCTGAACAATACCTCTCGGAACGGGGAGAATATCTGCAGGGACCCCTGAAAACATGTCTGGAAGCACTGATAAAATCTGATTTATCAATCTACCGCGTTCTGGAAAGTTCGGATTTAAGATTACAGTTACGTGATATTT